>NZ_DHEI01000133.1:0-99158 GCF_002399805.1 Flavobacterium sp. UBA4854 | reverse complement strand
AATGTATCCCCTTCCTCTTTGAAGAGAAATAAAAATAAGTCAGAACACACTAATCTTACTGACAAGCTGCTCAATGACCAGCATATTAATACCTGCAATGATCCCGATATGGGACAGCTGACTGAATTATATACCAGGAAATATAATTTAACCTTAGAGGATCAGAACAAATTTGTACACTCTTGTTACGCAAAAGCAAGGGCTGCTTCTCAGGCTGGCAAATTCAATAAAGAAATTATTCCAATTAAAATTAAACAAAAAACAGGATTTGTTACCATTTCAGATGATGAAAATAGTAATCAAATAATTCCTGAAAAAATAGATAGATTTCAATCTGTTTTTGAGCAAAATAATATCGTCAGGGCTCCTGATATAAGTAATTTAAATGATGGGGCGGCCGCTTTAATTTTAGTATCAAAGAAAGCTTTAGAGCTGCATAATTTAGTCCCAATTGCAAAGATACTTAGTTATGCTGATACCTCGAAGGCTTCAGAATGGCTCACCACTACCCCCGATATTGTTATTCATAAAGTACTGCAGCAGGCAGGTCTCACTTTGGGGAAAATTGATTATTTTGAAATCAATGAACCCTATGCAGCGGGAGTACTTGCCAGACAAAAAAGATTAGGATTAAATCCTGAAAAAATTAACGCTTATGGAGGAAGTATCGCTGCTGGTCATTCTATTTGTACTTCAGGAGCAGGAATCATTACAACATTAATTTCTGTTTTGACACAAGAAGACGGCAAATATGGAGTAGCTGCAATCTGCAGCGCAGATGGTGATGCTTCAGTAATTGTTATAGAAAATCTAAAACGCAGATGGTGGAGCCTCTGCAATTATTTTAAAAAATCTAATTACTAAAGATAATCCAAAACAATTATACTTGAGAGTATTTAGCTTCCCAAGGCGTGATTATAAATAGAAAAACCAGCTATTCAAGAAAACAATCATGTTAGCTGAGCAAAACATATTTATGATAAGAAATACTGTTTTCTTGGCTAATTTAACTACTGTATGACTTTAAGAGAAATAACCTTTTAAATAAATTATTAAAAATTGCAAATATGAAAAGAGTAGCCATAACTGGCATGGGGGTTATCAGTCCTCTAGGAAATACAGTGGCAGAATTCTGGAGGAAAATAGTTCAGGGAGAAAGCGGCAGCGCGCCAATTACTAAATTTGATGCATCAAAATTTAAGACAAACTTCGCTTGTGAGGTAAAAGATTTCAATCCTGAGCTTTACATGGATAAAAAAGAAATTAAAAAGTTTGATTTGTTTACCCAATATGCCATCGCTGCCAGCGAGCAGGCTATAACGGATGCAAACTTGAATTTTTCAGTCATGGATGAAGAAACCCGCTCAGAAATTGGTGTTATCTGGGCATCGGGATATGGTGGAATAACTACTTTTGAAAAAGAATTAACGGAGTTTAATTCCGGGGATGGAACACCACACTTTAATCCTTATTTTATTCCTAAAATCATAGTAAACATTGCTGCTGGCGTTATATCCATAAAACATAAGCTTCATGGGCCAAATTATGCAACAGTTTCAGCATGTGCTTCATCAAGCACTGCAATAATCTGTGCTTTTGACACTATTCGTCTGGGGAAAGCAAAAATCATTATCACAGGAGGTTCCGAAGCCGCAATATCACCTTCTTCTATTGGCGGGTTCAACGCTTCTCATGCCCTTTCAAAAAATAATGCTAATCCAGAACAGGCTTCAAGACCATTTGATAAGGACAGAGATGGTTTTGTAGCAGCAGAAGGAGCCGGAGCCCTAATTTTAGAGGACTACGATCATGCTGTGAATCGCGGCGCAAAAATATACGGTGAAATGGTTGCAGGCGGAATGGCAGCTGATGCATACCATCTTACCGGTACTCACCCTGATGGCTATGGAGCATCAATAGGAATTAACAATGCACTGACAGAAGCCAATATTGACACATCGGATATCGACTATATTAATGCCCATGCTACTTCTACACCTCAGGGAGATCTTAGTGAACTTAAGGCCATACACACTATTTTTGGCGATTTACCGGTATCGATAAGTGCCACAAAATCAATGACAGGACATTTACTGGGTGCCGCAGGTGCAATCGAAAGTATCATTACTATTTTAGCTGTTAAAAATGATATTGTTCCCGGCACCATAAATGTTCAAAATCTGGATCCTTTAATCTCTGATGACTTAAATATTGTCATAGGAAAATCAATCAGTAAAAAAATTAAATATGGGCTCAATAATACATTTGGATTTGGGGGGCATATTGCAGCAATCATATTTAAAAAATAAAGAACTTTAAGTTATATAAAATCAATTAAAAATTGCTCTAAATTAGTAGAAAGGCCAATCATTTTTAAAGCCTGCCAACTCTAAAAGTATTGATTAATTTAAAAAAAATACGCTAAGTTTTGCAAAGTGTAATGCAATTATCTAATTTAATTTTATGAATCAGATTAAAAATTAAAGCTTAGCCAAATGACGATTAGACAAAAAAGTTAAATGAAAAAATTTAGAAACAGTATCTTTTACATTGGCATTATTGGTGTATTTTCTATTTTAATGTATTGGATTATTTTATTGGGTGTAAAACTTGAAACAGGAAGAAATATCACTATTCCGAAGTCAGAGAAAAGTCATTGGAGCGAATTTATGAGTTCACTTCTGGACAACCTGCAGCATCCTTTGGCGCTGCTGCTGGCACAAATTGTTACCATCATTTTTGCTGCCCGTATTTTCGGCTGGATCTGTATAAAAATAAAACAGCCCGCAGTAATAGGAGAAATGATTGCAGGGATTGTAATGGGGCCTTCCCTGATAGGGATGTATTTCCCGGGGTTTTCCACAATTTTATTCCCTTTGGAATCCTTAGGAAATCTTCAATTCTTGAGTCAAATTGGATTAATTCTCTTCATGTATATTGTAGGGATGGAAATTGACATGAAAATATTAAGAAATAAAGCCCATGATGCCGTAGTGATTAGTCATGCCAGTATCATCATTCCGTTTGTTTTAGGAATGGGACTTGCTTATTTTTTATATAATGAGTTTGCCCCTGTGAATGTTCAGTTTATTTCTTTTGGATTATTTACCGGTATTGCCATGAGTATAACCGCTTTTCCGGTCCTGGCAAGAATTGTGCAGGAACGAGGTATACACAAGACCAGATTGGGTACTATCGTTATTACTTGTGCGGCGGCTGATGATATTACTGCCTGGTGTATATTGGCAGTGGTTATTGCTGTCGTAAAGGCCGGTTCCTTTACAAGTGCTGTCTATACTATTATTTTGGCATTGGTATATGTTGTATTAATGATAAAGGTCGTTCGCCCATTTTTAAAACGAATAGGTGATCTATATACAAACCAAGAAAAATTAGGCAAACCAATTGTTGCTATATTTTTTCTGACTCTTGTCCTTTCCTCTTACTTAACAGAAATAATAGGGATTCATGCTTTATTTGGAGCTTTTATAGCTGGGGTAATCATGCCTGAGAACATCAAATTTAGAAATCTTTTTATAGAGAAAGTAGAAGATGTAGCCTTGGTTCTCCTGCTTCCATTATTTTTTGTGTTTACGGGACTTCGAACACAAATAGGTTTATTAAACGAGCCTTATTTATGGAAAATTGCCGGACTTATTTTTCTGGTTGCCGTGGCAGGCAAATTTGTCAGCAGTGCTTTGGCTGCAAAATTTGTAGGACAGAACTGGAAAGACAGCTTATCTATAGGAGCATTAATGAACACAAGGGGATTGACCGAATTGGTTGCGTTAAATATTGGGTACGATTTAGGGGTATTGAGTCCTGAATTATTTTCTATGATGGTAATAATGGCTCTGGCAACTACATTTATGACAGGACCAGCCTTAGATTTGATAAACTGGATTTTTAAATCCGATCAGGTCAAGGTCAAAAATGATGCGCAGCTGACCCATAAATATAGAATTTTATTATCATTTAATAAACCAGAATCTGCAAAAGCATTATTAAAATTAGCAGACAGCCTTACTCATAAACGACAAGATAATTCTGAAATTACGGCCATGCACCTGCTGCCTGTTGATGAACTGCATCATTACGATACTGAAGTTTATGAAACAGAAAGTTTTAAGGATGTTATTGAACAGTCAAGAATTCTAAAAAGGCATATCACTACTATGTTTAAAGCCTCTTCAGACATTGATAATGAAATTGTAAATGTAGCTAATAAAAGTAATTATGATTTACTTCTGATTGGTTTAGGCCAATCTATATACGAGGGCAGTTTATTGGGTAAAGTACTAGGATTTACAACCCGAATGATCAATCCTGAAAAACTGATCAATACCGTTACAGGAAAAGAAAATATAATTGACAGCTCACGTTTTGATGAAGGCACAAGACAAATAGTATCCAAATCGCAAATACCGGTAGGTATTTTTATCGATAAAAATTTTACAGATACTTCACGGATTTTTATTCCACTATTTGATACCAAAGACTGGGATCAGATTGTAATTTATATTCAGAAGTTTATTTATAATAGCCCTGCAGTAATAATAGTTCTAGATGTGGAAGGACAAATAATGGCAGATTTACCAGCCATGGAAAAAATACATTCGATTGAACAGAGTACTCCAAATCAATTTACATTTAAGAAGAAACAAACAATTGAGAAAGATTTTTTGGTTCAGCAAAGCCTTATGCTGATAGGCGCAGAAGGCTGGAGACATTTGGTTAATACAAAAAGTTCCTGGTTATCTGATATTCCGTCAACATTGATTATTGCAGACGAAAAAAGATAAAAACTTCCAAAATAAATTCATCCCTATATAATAAATATTCCTAATCAATACAGGGATGAATTCTTTAATCAAATCTTAAACCTTTTCCATTTCTATATATTAATTCTAATATCATCTTATGAAAAAGGGCTGATCTAGAACAATTTTAATATACAAGGGTTTATAATCATTTATGTTATAGCAAACCTATAAACATATAGTAATATTATTTCTTCACAAATTTAGTTAGAATTACTATTGCCTGCCCGTCTATTTTTCCTTCAATTTGCTCATGATTGTCATGAACTAAACGAATATTTCGCACCGCTGTACCAACTTTTGCATTTAAAGACGAGCCTTTTACATCCAAATCTTTGATAAGCGTTACCGTGTCGCCGTTTTGCAGGATATTACCATTGCTGTCTTTATGGAAATTAATAGATCCGTCACCAGTATGGTCTCCGGTTGCTTTTGCCCATTCCAGATTTTCATCCTCCAAATACATCATATCCAGCGCATCAGCAGCCCAGCTTTCATTACGAAAACGGTTAAGCAGACGCCATGAAACCACCTGTACGGCCGGTACTTCACTCCACATAGATGTCAATAGAAAATTTTTCCAGAAAGCATCATCCAGCTCCTCTTTCTTTTCAATTTGATTAAAGCATTTTTCATTGATTAAAATCCAGCTGTCCGCTCCTTTATTTTGAGCAGGCGGGACTTCATAAGCCATTAGATTTTCACTGCTGCCGCTTAATTCACATACATTTCCACTTCTCTTTTTTAGCAATTCTTCTAATTTCATCGGATCATTTTTATAAAGTGATAAAGATAAAAAAATGCTGGGAAATAGACGGGTATTTTGACCTGTTTCCTTTCTAAAGTGAGTAAATTGATCCTCATTATGATTTTCTTTTTGCCGAACTGCCTTTAAGAAAAAAAATTTTACTATTTTAGAGATAGATTTATGTTTGTTTAATTTTTTCAAAAATGCGAAAAAGTAGAATTTCATTTTTTTAGCAGCAATCATAAATTGTTTTTGATTGAATCAAATCTGTGAAATACAATTTAATCTTAGTTAATTAAAACCTGCATTGATTTAAATAATAATATTCAATAATATCAAAAATAAACATTTACAAAACCTGCACGAAACCTATAAAACGATGGAGCTGCCTGTTGCTGATTTTTCTGATAATGCTGATTTTTTTTAGAAGAGTTCCAAAAGAGACATTGCGAGAATAAACAGTTCTTGTCACGTTTTTTTAGACGTGCCCTCCGCCTGCCTCTATAACGCTTTAATAACATAAACTGAATTGATTTTGTATTTATTATCTAGTATTTTCTTAACTAACAAATAATCTACTATCAGCCCCATGAAGCCATTTCTAAATCTGGCATTTTATTTTTAATTACGATTTAAAATCTAATTTTCAATTCAAATAATTTATATCTCTTAAAACTCTATTTTTACTATAGTTGATATAGTTGCTGATTCAAAAAAAAATATACTAATGCTCATTTATCCTTTTTGCTTTAAATAACAAAAAAATAATAAATATAAAAAAGAAAATAGTTGATGTCTTTAGACTTCCAACCAAAAATTATCTAAATAAGCTGTTTAATCATTAAAGTATTATAGAAGTTTTTAAGACTTCGTTGATAAATAAAATTAAGTGATTATAAAAGAATGATTTTTACTATAACTGGAGCATCAACTATTACTTATAAACGTATATATTAATAACTTATAGGTTGATTTGTATGGGGAAAAGCCTAGTCGTCTGATTAACGCTAGGCTTTTGTTTTTTATTTAATTATGATCATTTTCTTTTGGTAATTGGGAGTTCTAAAATTTCGCCGCAATAAAACTTTTTTCATACCTTTTTATCTTTATTAGCTGACCGAGAAAAGAAATAAAAAAATTAAATTTCTAGAACTATCAGAATACAAATTAATCATCAATAAGAATTTAAAATGAAAAAATCTGAACTGAAAGATATTCCTGAATATTTTGATAGATACATAAATTTAGTAGATGACATCGAATTATTTAGCGCTTTTGAAAAAAGTTTTGATGAATTAAGCCAATTAGACTTTCAGAAAATGGAAAAAATTGGACTAAAGACTTACCTCCCAAATAAATGGACTGTAAATGAAATTTTCCAGCATATCTGTGATATTGAAAGACTATTAATTTCAGGAACATTAAGGTTTGTAAGAGGAGAGGAAGATTTTGTAATTTCCTTTGATGAGCAAAATATTGCAAAAAACTCAAAAGCTAACAATAGGAGTTTACCTCAAATAATCACTGAATTAAAATCTGTAAGGCTTTCTACAATTGAATTATATAAAACCTTTGATGAATATGATTTTCAAAAATCAGGAATTAATTGGAAACATAGAATTTCAGTAGAGGCAATGGGCTTTAATATAATTGGACATCAAATTCATCATCTGACTTTCATAAAAAACAATTATTATCAACTGGTATAATCACGAAGAAAAAATGGATATTCAAACAAAAAGGTGTGTAAAAATTAAGTTAGTTTTTCCCGACTCAATCTCCATTTTTTCTTAGTATATACTGTAGGCATTTTAAATTAGAATCTCACAATTTCCATATTATACAAATTTTGGTACAAACAATCCTTGTTAAAGCATACACTATCTAAAAAGTGTTATAATATTGGTTAGTTTCTCTTTGTTAATGAATGCATTTATAAATTCTTGAACCTCATTTGCGTTTTCAAGTGGAGTTTCGAAGGAGTTGATATGAAATTCATCATCTTGATCCAGAATATGTATAATTTCTGTATATCCCTTAGAAATTAAGCTGCCTTTTAATTTTATTATATTCAACTGTTGTTGACCATCTAGCTCCTTACGAACTTTAAGTTTTATAGCTTTTTTCATTGCAAATATTTTTAAATTATAGAGATCTGGTAATTTTATGCCAAATTTAAATAATAATAACTGGAAGGCATGCATATAAAAATAGTTGAAATTAAGTTTTTTCCTAAAATATTTCTATTCAACCTAAATATAATTTAATAGTATCAAACTTAAAGCAATTAAAAATTTGAATGGTATATCGAAGTATATAAGCATCTGAAATTTATTCTGAAATTAGAATAATCCAATAATTGATTTTAAACAGTTATAGCAGACCTGAATATTTTTTGTTTTTAGCAATATTGTTCCCATAATATTCGAGTTGTGTAAAGTGCCACAGCCCAAAAGGGTAAACGGGGTAGAACAGAAACCTATGGATGGTATAAGTCTGGTCTACACATTCAACAGGTAAAGATGGATTTTAAAGCAGCGGATAGATAAGGCAAGTTTAAACACAATGATTATCATCAAAATTAAGAGAAAAAAGAGTTTGTCGATACCGACGGTCCTCCAGATAATTAATGCCTAATTATTTAGCCAGTCCTTTATCTTTTGCAAATTGTTTTTGAGAAAGAAGATGACCGATTTTTATTCTATGTTTGTACGCTTTCTAAAAATTAAAGCGTTACAAAAATAATAGAATAATTGTCTTGCGCTTCTCTAAGAAATGTCTTTTCCAATTCTTGCAAACCGTCTATTTGTTTGTTGTATTCAATAAGCTGTTCTATTGAGATAATATTATGAACGCCATCAGAACATATAATGAACAAATCATCTTTGGATACCTTACCAGTTTGATAATCAATCTGCGATTCAGACGGTTTTCCCGATACCGATCTAGTTACAATATGCTTATATTTCTCCAATGACTTTTCTTCCTTTATGCTATTGGATTCTAACATGCTATTCACCAATGTGTGGCCTTTGGTCTGAAACAAAACTTTATCGTCTTTTGTTTGGTAAACCATTACGTCACCAACCCAAAAAATATGAAAAATATCTTTCTCTACAATAATGCCGCCAATTGTAGAGCCGGATTTAATGTTATTTTTTAAATTAAACTGTTTAATAGCCAAATTAGCTTTTTGAATAGCTTGCTGTATGTTTTGTTCATTTACACTTTTGACATTATTGAGAAATGTTAAAATATTTTCAGAAACAATCCTTGCCGCTTCATCTCCTTTTTCATAACCTCCCATACCATCGGCAATCAGAAAAAAGGAAGCCCCAGATTCTAATCTATCAATACAGATAAAATCCTGGTTTGCTTCCCTTTTTCCTTTTCCTGTTAACTGTTCTACTTTCATCAGTTTCCTGTGGCTTTTTTAGTTGCACCTCCGTGATTGGTAACCCTTGGTCTTGTGCTTATTTTTACAGGCTTTGTTGTTATACTTTGTTCAGATGCTTTGGAAGCCCAGAGAAAACCTTCACCAGGTTTCAAAACACTCATATCAGCAGCAGTCAAGCCATTTAATTGAGTCAAGGATTTTTGAATATGTTTTAGCCATTGAGGAGAGTTAAATTTATGAAGTAACACAATACTGCTCAATTCTATAATTTCGTTAGGTAAACTCGGCGGATCCTGACTGGCGATCATAATACTTACCCCTTTATGCCTCATTTCACGTATTGCAGTAACTATGTTGTTTGTCAAGTCCTTGTTATCCATGTATTTATGAGCTTCATCAAAAACAATAAACTTGTTAAAGTGTTTGTTGTTAAATGTTTTTACTCCTGAGAAAATATTAAGCATAATAACGAATAATCCTAGAGCTTCATCTTTAACAATAAACTCATCCCGTAAATCTACTATGACTAATCTTCCCGGTTTTAGAACTTCTTTAAGAAAGAAATTATCGTTAATATATTCTTGGGCGAAACTAAGTTTTTGTCTTGCTAAAGATTTTTGGCTGTTTGAAAGAAGTTCTGATGACTCAACACTTTCTCTTAGTCCTTCCAAGGTAATATTCCTGCGCTGATCTTTCATCATAAATTTCAGCTGCTTGATATATGATGAGTCGTTTCCAACTGCACCCAATAAAAACATCCAGTCCTGAACATTCAGTTCTTTAGAGTTAAAGGCTATAGCTTCAACCTGTATAGATGGAAATTCTTCCCTGCGTTCATCTAATTTATCCGCAGGAGTTAATATTATGACATCTTCAACGGCACCTGGTTCTGCGCCGTACAACTCCTTTAATTTCTCTAATTCAGTAATATTGGCATTAGCATCCGTCATCGAAGTAAATTCCGGTTCATAGTCCATACTTTCACTGTAATGAAATATTACTCCAGCCAAAGGTGAAGGAAGTTTATTGATATTTGAAAATTGTTTCAGGACCATTTCACTGATCGTGCCAATGGTATAACTTTTTCCTCCGCCTTGCACACCAAATAAACTTATTGTGTTGGTTTCGGACAAGTCTATTGCAATCCTTTTATTGTGTATTGAAGTTCCAATAATTCCAAACTGATCGGAAATACTATTCTTTCCCACAATAATATCAAAACCGGGGATTTGATAATTTAAGGTGCTGTTTTCAGTTTGGACTTGATAATTATCGTTTTCAATATGTGATTCTGTTATGTTTTCATTCTTAGGCTGTTCATCTTTAAACTCATCGGCAAAATCTTTTATATCTTCTTCATATAAGTCCTGAGTATTGTCAGTGCTGCTATTTTCCTTTTCTTCATCAGAAGATGCTTTAAGTTTTGATTTAAACTTATGGATAAATGGTTTCAGCTTATTATTTGACTCAAAAGCAGAAGCCAATTCTTTGTCCAGCTCTGCATCCTCTAATCGTTTGGTATTTAGATCGGAATTTGGATCCAGGATATCATGGATTAATTTGTGCCCAAAGGTGAAGATGGTTGTGTTATCATCGAAATTCTGCTTTTGATGTTTTTGTTCAAAAGAAAAATCAAAGATAAACCCTAATCTGATAAACTTGAGTTCAAATCCATTATTAAGCGTCTGAATGAAATCAATATAACTGTTGTAGGCATTCTCAGAGAGGTAATTATACCTGTATGCCCGCTCAATATAAAAGCTGAATAATGATTTTAGTTCCCTATTTTTTATCTCACGATCTAAACGATCATTGCTTTTGTAATCATTTGGGTCAAAATGATGCTTAATCGCTGCTATAGTATTATCAATCTGCTCGATCATTTTTACCTTTAATTCTTCTCGTTCTGATGTTCCTAAAGAACTTCTACACTTTATCTCCAGAATCGCTATTTTTATTTCTCTTTTTTCCTTATTGATAGAAATAAACAGGTTGTCAGCTCGGCTTTTAGAATTTAGACTCTCAAAAAGATTTTGGTGCAGGTCAATCGGGATAAGAAAAGCATTTTCTAATAATCCTTTTTTCTCTAAAACTCTTTTAGAAAAAGCTGTCCCAATAGCCTCAAATGCTTTATTTTTTGTAGAGTTAAGCTGTAATACCAGTGAACTGCTGATAGCCCGCAAGTCTTCAAGAATAGTCTGGATTTTGCTTCGGCTCTCAGGACTGTCGATATTCAATCCAAAAGACTCAAAATGAGGGCTTAATAAGCCGATTATTTCACTTGATGGCTTAGTTGTCAGATAAGAGGAAATACCAGAGATTTCTTCCCCAGGCACATAGTCCAATAGAAATGGTATTTTTCCATTTCCAGAAGGCTGGTCAAATACTTGAGGGCCCAAATTTCTATCAAAAGTAATCACCCAATCAGAATACTCGTGTAAATGGGTTAATAGTACCTGATCTCTGTCAGTCAAACTTAACTGCGCTGCAGGTACTGCCTCTGTCGCATGAGCAGCCAAAGAGCCAGAAGTAAATATCTGGTAGGAAGTATATAATTTATTGATCAGATTCTCCTTCGGGTTTTCAAGTTTAACATAATTATTCCACGTTATTTTTTCAGACTCTTTATTGATCTCAACATCTGTTGCAGGATCAATAATTAAACTATTTAAATGAGTAGATTTGTATGTTCTGTATGGTTTGTAAAGCGTAATCTTTGATGCAAATGGATTTATTAAAAAGCTGATGTGGGAATTAAAAACAATCGGATTTTTGACAAAATCTTTAATATTATTTATAGAAAACCTTAATTTTGGAAAGAGTCTATTTTTGGATTGTTGTGAAAACAATTCAGCTTCTTCACTTATATTTGTTTCCGGATTCAGTAAACCTTTTAACGCTAATCCATGCTCAATCAATGATTCCTGGCCAATAAAGATACGAACCTCAAATTTGGTATCCCGGTACTCTGAATGTTTACTTAAATCCACAAATGCATCAGCAAAAACTTCTGCATCACCGACATTAAATAAATTTATAATTAACGTATCGGTGTAAGGATGCTGTATTAAAAAGTTTTTTATATGTTTTACTACCAATGTTTTGCTGACATCATTATTCACTATATTTCCGGAATCAATATTCAGTAAATGTCTAAAGTAGTACTTTAATTGGTGCGAAATAGGAACAAGCGAATCATTTGGATTAGGGGTAGATGAGTTGATATAAATTCCCCAGCCAAAACTTAATTCCCCAAGATACTCATAATTTATAAACTGATTAGGATCAACCAGTACCAGTGGGCTGCTGCTTGGGTTCAACTCCGTTAAAAATAAATTTTCCAACTGCTGCCATTCACGAATATGGCTGTTATAATCAAGAGATTTATTAAACCATTCTTCAAATTGGTCAATAAGACTGATAAACCAAACCAGTCTGAGCGGATGAAGTGGAGACAATAAAAGGGCTGAAACAGAACCTCCTGTGGGTAGTTTCGTTTTAATTTTTACGGCATCCAGAAACTGTACTTCTGTGTAGAGAAGCTTTATGTTCTCTTTTTCCTCTTCTGAAACGTCAGATTTCTCAATCTTTTTGTTAAGATTGACTAACCAGTTATTATAATGTTCGATATAAGTTTTAATATCCTCCTTTATATCGTAGAGATTGGTAGTTTCTAATACTCCATTGCTGGAGTTGTTAGAGTTTTTTATTTTCTCAAAGACAGTTTTTCTCGATTCCAATAATTTTTTTGGGGCTATATCGGTCAGACTGCTGATTATGTATTCGATATTCTGCAGCCCCAATGTTACATTGTTGTCACTAATTAAAGCATTCACGAAACCAAAATGATTACTATTATCGAGAATTTCATTTTCAATAAATCGAAGTTTTGATGATAGAATAATTTGGTAATTATGCTTATTGGAATAGTTGATATGGAAGATAGATGATAATTTTATTTTATCATCGTTCAGCCATGTATTTGACAGATCACTTGGAGCTGGGGTTTCTAATGCTGCTTCTTGTCTTAAATTGTCAATATTGTATTTGAAAAATGCCTGAAGAACATTATTTAGTTTATCTTTTCGAATTGTTTCTTCCTTTCTAGTATTTATATCAATAAAATAGTCAAAATCTTCTGAATCGCATTTTAATTTATATTTTAATTCTTTTTTACTGTCTGTAGAGCATTCATTTTCCTGCCATATCCTCTGAATGTCATCGTGATAAAAATCATCATTTATATTTAAGATGGTTCCAAGTTCATCTTCAGCTAATACTTTAAAGAAATAGGAACCTTCTTCGATATTATTAGCATTCAATTCAATTCTGGCCTCTCTATAAGATTGTCTGGAGTTTGTGTTTTTCAGCTTTCTCAGAGTAGTTATTTCCTGTCCTGAAAATCCATCTACAGACATCAGAACAACTCTGAAATATTTTAACTCTTCAATGTCCTTTGGCTCAGGTGTAGTTTTAAATCTTATGGTAACTTTTGCATTGGATGATCCATCTGATAAAAGTACTTTATTGCCCTCATCATCAATAAAATCTGTTGATCGAATTTCGATAATCTCTAATTTGACTTCTTTAAAATTGAAGCTCGGAATATCCCATTTGTCAAACCATAATTCAGAATATTTATCTCCAACTATTTCTACAAGTTTATTTATTGATGTGATACCATCTTCATTCCTAAATAACTGAATAAAATCTTTTTGCAGAGAATCTTTTTTTATTTGGAGTTCATCCACTCTGTCATAGATAGGTTTGTTAAATGATGCAAGTATGTTGCAGCTTGTCATATTCAAGTTAAGTCGGGAGCGAATCAATTTTTCATCATATACCAAGCTGCGATCTGGGAACAAACCTAAATAGGGCAGATTTCTGCCAATACTGTCTTTTGTGAACGATTCTTCTTCCAGAGCTATAAGGTAACTCAATAAGCTTGTTTGATTGAGACTGTCTATATATGTGATTATAGTCCGGACAAAAGGAAATACCTCAGCCGGAATTTTTTCTTGTAGACTCTTGACTAAAATTGGCTCAATGCGTTCCAAAGAAATTTCTTTGAAAGTAGCATTTCCATATGAATCTTCAGCGGCAGTTCTGCTATTAGAAGGCACCAGTATTAATAAAGGTTTTTTTTGCTGATTACGCAATTCAATCAGCTTAGTGGCGGATATATAATACTTTCCTTGTTGCACTTCGTCAACAATAAATGTATCCAGATTTTCGAAATGATCTGTTATGACTTTCCAAAGTGATAATAATTGCTCAGCACCCAGCCCTGTAATTTTCATACAATGACCCGGTTTTGCATTTTCGAACTCTTTTTTATATGTCTCTACAATCAGTTCGATTATATATTGATAATAACGTGTTAAGATTTTTACGTTCATTATTTCTAAATTATGATAGTTCGTAACGAGGTCTTACTTTTTGCAGGATATAGGCATCACTTAAATCATTATAGAAACCGATCTGCCTCAATTTCATTTTAAAGGCTTCTACATTTTCTTTGAATGCAAGATGTGTATGAAGATCTATATTTTGAAAGCGTTCTTCATGCAGTCCATTTATAATTAACCCATATCGGTTTCGCAGATTATTCATCAGCTCCTCAACTGACAAGTTCCGGGTAATGAATTTATTTCCATCCAGATGGAGCACCTGAATTTGAACCAGGGATTCCAATAATCTGGTTCCAAGCACATATCTTCGGGGATGTTTTTTACTTCTTCCTTGGGCTAAAAATCCTCTTTCGCTATTCTTTTGTGATAAACTGTCTAGTAATTCTATATGAGATTTATGCTGATACTTTCCTCTCACTTTTAATAGCAATTCAACATATCTGTCGAAATAAGTAGTCTCATATTTTACCATTTCAGTTAATAGGTTTTTATACTCTTCATCCTGTTCCTGGTAGACAATGTCCCAGTAAGTCTCAAATTTTATCTCATATTTATTTATATCAGTTTTGAGAATATCCAATGCTTTTTCAATACTGTCGGAATTTGATTCATCTAGTTTCAATTTCTGAATAACACTGTTGATCTTAAAGGTACATTTGATATACTTATATAAAGAATTGTATGTTTTTTCCGCATCGGCTATTGCAATTGAAGAAATTTTGCTTTCAAAATTATCTGTTGTATCTAATACAATACTCCAATCATCAACAATTTCTTTGGTTCCAGCCTCAATCATTTGCGGCAGTAAATAAATCACTTTGTGAATGTATAAAGAAAGATGAAATGAGGTAATCGTTTTCAGGTAATCGATTAGGACATTTCGTGGAATTTTAGATTTATAAACCAGCAATCTTCGAACATCATCACAAAATAATTCTGCTTGTTCTTTTAAAAGCGGTTTTATCTTATTAAGAGTGGTATTACTCTCCAAAAAACCCGGACTAATATTTTTTATAAGATATAATATCCCTAAACTATCTACATCTAATTCTTTTGAATTGAGTAGTTTGTTTGTTGTTTTATCCCATCCTTCAGCTAAAAAATTCCGAAGATCTTCTTTTACGACAGGATTCTGTCCTAACATCAGATAAATCTGGTCGGCAGTAAAATAATCTCTAGTATTGGGAACGTTTCTTACGCGATAACTCTCAAGATGTATAGGCCGTAAAGATGATATTTTTTCTTTTTCAGAATTACCCCTATTTACCATATTAACCAGATTGGTACGCAGCCACAGTTCTACCGCATCGGGGTTTTCATTAAAGCCCTCCAACTCATTACTATCTTCCAATTTTTGAAAGATACTTTTCAGCCTATCGATTTCAATAAAAGCATTATCTCCTTTTCGTATTCTCTGTTTGGGACGAATGCCCTCGTGCTTTAAAAGCATAAAGAGGTTGACCAGGGTGTTATCTATCCTAATTGTTTTGGCATCAGCCGTAAAAAGCAGTTCATTTCTGAAGGTGCTTTCCTGTTTGTTTAGTTTGATTGCCATAGCTAATAGGTTAATTTTTTAATAGCGATTTTATTATTGTTTTTTTTAATTGAATAAAAAAGGCGATTGTCCGGCGTTACCACAATCTCATCATAGTTGAGGTTCTCCAATAAATTTTTAAACACAATCAATTCAATAAATTTGCCTCTCAAATCATTAAGTGACGGACTAAAACCTTTTTTAATAAAGTAAAGCATTTCATAAAGATCCAATGAAATGGCTAGCTCAATATGCTTAATTGTTTTGTGTCTAAAAATTAAGCTGTCAGGCTCATATTCTAGATATTTTATCAAATGATCAGTGCGGTTCACTATCAATTCAAAATCTTCTAAAGGGAACATTTTAAATGATTTACCTCTAATATCTTTTACATCCGTCGATGCTAGAATTAGGTTTTCTTTGTCTAATGACTCATTATCACAACCCTCATTTAAGGAAACAGCACGTGAAATAATCTGCTTTGTTTTTTTATCGATTGTTGATTGAGATAATATGGAAACAAAATCAAAAACTGATTTGTAGGGCAAACGCAATAAGTAAGATGGTTTTAAGCTCTTCTCTGCTGATTTTTCTGCATTTTCTTCAATAGAATTATCTTCCTTGAACCAGCTTGCTTTTCCTTCAAAATAATGATGTCGAACATAAGCTTTGTGTTTCTCTCTTATGCTGTGAATTAACTCGGGAGTTTGTTCATGCGCAGGAATAAATGATTTATAATCATTGAAACTATCAAGTAAGCTGCTTTCCCTTTCTGAAAATTCAAGAAAATCTTTTGGATTATGCCTGCTGAAATACAATTCTCTGTCCCAATGAGGTATAGTGACTTCTCCTATATCCGTTTCTCTTAACAGTTTGATTAACCGGTCTCTGTTGCCAGTGTCATCCAAATTAGGATTAGTGATATTGAAATAATGATACTGCCAATATTTTTCAGGATTTGAATCTTTTAATAACTCTATTTGCGGTAATTCCTCGCAAGAAATGTCGCGAGTGAGCATAAAAGAAATGAAAGAACGTATGTCGCGTATAGTAATATGTAATTCACGTTTTAAACTAACGGTTCTGATCAGCCATTCCAAGCGGTTAATTACCGCCTCACCAGCTGCTGTATCATTTAAGGTGTCGACATTGTATTTGATAAAACAGTCTTTAGCCAGCTCACATTTTTCGCATTTCGCCCAAAGGGATTTATGGGTAAGGGACTTTACCTGATTCTTAAACAAGCTGCCTTCTCCTGCATCATCAACCGCCACCGAACGAAGATTTAAATTAACAACCATTATTCCTTCAGGAAGTTCAGTATGTCCTTCCTTATAAAAATAATCTTCAATCAAAGAGGCTAATTTACCGTGCTTGCTTGAAGTAGTTAAAAACTCAACTAAACGGCCTTCGTTTATCGCAATGATGCGGCCTTCTGGTGCTTGCATGTAATTCTCTGCGTTCTCAAAAGGTTGAAAAAAACGTTCTAAAACATCGTTGTTTATGTTGTTTTCCTCATCTTGGGAACCGTCATAATTACTCTCGTAAGTAACACCATTTATTTTAAACCTTGCTCCGTTATGATGAGCAAAATGTTGAACTTCCTTAACCGATGAATGTTGCTCAATTTTCTTAATAAATGCCGTTTTGCCATCTCCTGCATTTCCAGTAATAATAAGTAATTTATATTGTCCATCAACAATGGCAGGAAGAAGACTTTTGTCCAGTTTGGTGGGGGTGTAAGTTAATGCATCCAGTTGATTACCATTATTATTTACTCTGGTTCCGAAATTACCATATTTAGACTGGCTGTAAAGTGAATTGATATATTGAATGATATCAAAATCAAAAACTGTGTTTTTTAACACTGGTGTTTTATTTTCGGAGGATGACTGCTCTAAGATTTTATCTTCCAGTATAACCAACGCATCAAACATTTCCTGAGCATTTTGAAAACGCTGCGAAGTATCTGCGGCAATGGATTTTAATAAAAAAGAACTAAATTCTTCTGAGATCCTAGGTTCAATTTCTTTTGGGTTATTCGGCTGTCTGCTGCTCATCGGCATTTTTGAAGGATGCCATGGATACTGCTTGCAAACTAACTCATATAAAGTTACTCCCATAGCAAAAGAATCTGCCGATAAATTCCAATTTACCTTATAATTGTCTGCTATTAAATCCGGCGCTAAATATGGATTGGTACCAACAAAATCTTTGTTAGTCTCATTTGAAGAAGCTACATTAAAATCGATTAACACGAAACGTTCGCCTTTATCCCAAATGATGTTTTGCGGTTTAATGTCTCTGTGTAAAATTGGTTTTTCTTTAGACTGCATCTCCACCAGTGCAGAGAGAATTTCTTTGCCTACTTGAAATACTTTATGAACAGGCAGTCTGGCATCTGTACGTGTATAGATGCTTAGATTCTCCCCATCCAGATATTCCATTACGGTAAAAAATTGCCCAGATACAGCTTCATCATTCCATTTAAACTTTACTATGTTTGGATGATCCAGTTTGATCAATGCATCGTATTCATCTTTTACTGAACTGAAGTTGACACTCTCATTGAATAGTTTCAGCGCATAATAAATGCCCTGTATACGATGTTTTACTTTAAAAACTTTCGAGTATCCGCCCTTGCCTAATACTTTGTGAATGGAATATGTTCCAATGGAATCACCTTCTTTTATTTCTTCAAATCCAGAAGATTTTACGGCAGGAATTACCAGTGGAGATACATCTATAACAGATTTGCTTTCAATAGCATTTAAAATAAAATCGTGCAAAGTTTCTACACTTTCTATGCGCTTTTGATCATCGGCTATAATAGTCTGGATACATATTTCGTCAATCCATTTGGGTAAATTTGAATTAATGTATGTTGGTAATGAATTACCTTTCAATTGCCCACCCATTTTGTCTAAATCGTAAGGTGTATTGAATGGTTCTTTGTCAGTGAATAACCAATAGATCAACACTCCTAATGAATATATGTCAGAAGAAGCACTTGCATCATTTACGGTTAGTTCTAAAGGATGATAGGCCGTTGCATTATTTTGATTTATTGTTGGCATGACGGTATATCCTTCTTCACTATGATCAATAAAGTACGATTTGCCAAAATTACCCAAATAAGCATAACCGCTGCTTAAATAGATATTATCGGGATTTATATCGCGATGGAAGATACTTTCTTTGTGGGCCTCTTTTAGAGCGACTATTATATTATTAATAATGTCAATTTTCTCCTTGAAAGTAAAAGTTTTAACACGGGCTTCAGAACGTAAAGAATTTTCTTCCAGGAAGTCAGAAATTTCATAGAATAGGTGGTTAATCTCATCAATTCGAAATTCCACATTTAATATAAAGGGTTTTGCCTTTAACTTGTTGAGTGCGTGATATTGGTTTTTAATTTTATCCTCACGCTTTTTCAGTTCATCTACTGACAATCCGCTTACTTGCAAAGCGTATTCCTTAATTCTGCGTCGAACAGATGTCACACCTTTTGGTTTTACAAGATATTCAGTAAAATTAGGTTCCTGCTGGATGATTTCTATAACTTCATAACCTTCAATTTCTCTTTTTTGCTCAGGAGATTTTTGCGACTGCTGACCGATCAGGAATTGTACAATTGCCTGCTGAATATCTGCTGCTTCATTTTCTAATTTACCAATACTATATGGATCAGCGATGAAGTCAGTCAATTTCTTACTCAATCTGAATGTTAGCTTTTGTGCTTCGTGAGAAATAACAGGAGGATAGGTATTATCAAAAGAAAGCGTAAGCATATTTTGAATCCATACTTTTCCCCAATTAAAGTTTGCTTCCTTAAGTTTAGATGCCAGTATCGCTGTTTTTTGGCGGCCTGTTTTAAGGGGGTTGGGCATCTGACGGTCATTAAGGTACCAATAATGATCGTCGCCTTCTATACGGCCCTTCCAGTCTTTGTTTTCAATATTGTAGATACCGTGTGGTGCAACGACAATTAAATCATACTCCCAATATTGCGTACGGTTGTTTTTTGGATTGGTAGAAGCAATCTCGACATTTGGTATTAAATAATAATTTTCCGGAAGATGTATTTCCAGATAATCCAACAATTTTTTTTCCCCGGCATTTACAACCGACTCGAAATAGGGTGGTTTTATGATGCTTGCCATAGGTCAATTTCTTTTTCTATTAATTCAATGGCTTGGTTTTCTTTCATTATGGCTTGATCAAACAATGCAGAAGATTTAATAACAAGATCAGTGATTAACTCTTTATTTTCTTCATCAAGTTCTGGCAATAAAAGTGTTTTGACATAATCTTCATTAATGGTTAATATCGCTGAACCAAAAATTCCAGCTCTTAAGTATTTTCTGCCAAATCTTGAAGATAGAAAAGCGTAAATATAAGGAGCTATATTTTCGTTAACTAATACTCTTAAAGCATGTTCGTTGACACCAATATTATTAAGTTGCTCGCCAATTAGATATGTCGACCCTAAAATTTCTTGGCCTGAGCGGGCAATCAAAACCCAATTTTTTCTAACCCTTAAAGTATCTACGCCAGCCATCTTTAGAGAAAGATACTTATTTATCCCTGTTGGATTAAATGAGGATAAGTCAGAAGTTGACAAATATTGAAGTCCTTCTTTAACATATATTCTTTTACCTCTATTAGGAATAAAAATTTTGTTTATGTGTTCGCCTAAATTTTTGTAGGGAATACCACTTTCTCGGATTATTGCGTCAAGTTCTTGCTTATAAATGTTATATGATGCATCAAACCGGTGTTGAAACAGCTTTAGATTTTTAGAGTTTTGTTTAAAGCTGATTATATTACAATGTTTTGCTTCAAATAAATCATCAAATTTCATTTGTGCAGTGTTCATTAATTCATTTGCTTCTTGTCTGAATTTCGACCCCTCAACAATAAATTGATGGATCTGAATCTGTTTTTGTTGTGATAATAACGGAATTGGTAACTTTGATAATGTTTTTGGTTCAATTCGAGGAACAACTGAGCCGTAAATATATGATTGCATATAATTGTAGGCTGTTTTCGAGGCTAAATAGGCATACAGATATCCATAAGGGATCTTTGAGTTGTTTGGATTTACACGAATAATATCCTGAGAACCTATTATTCCTTCTAAGTCCTTACTTATCAGTCTTACATTACCTATTGTACCAGCACAACTAACCAGAATTTGATTTTCTTTCAGGCTCATTTCCTCTTGTTTCGGCGTATATTTTTTTGATATTATTTTTGCAACATCAAGAGGATTTGTATTCATCATATGTTGTGCAGAGATATACGGATCTCCAAATTTAGAGTCATCGACAAACACTCTTTTAAATATACCTCCCGTAAAAACAGAAGTACAGACTTCTTCCAAAGTACTGAAAGGGAATTTATTATAAATTGCAGTTTCTATTCTTTTCTTACCATAATTCATATGATAACTTGGTTTAAGAATATGAGAACTGCTTATAATTGTTTTAGATTTTACCTGAGTGATTTCCATTTTTATTATTTTAAGAATTCTAAGTATGCCTTTGAAATTTTTGGTAGATCATCATCTAACATACGTTGCTTTTCAATTCTTGTTCTTACAATTGGTCTGCCGTCTTCCGGCCTGTAGGCTACATATTTATTCTCCACTGGAAAGATAATTTCAGCACCATCTTCATCTCGAAGGTAGATAGGATTTCCTCTTCGGTCTTTACCTAACTTTTCAGCTATTGCCATAAATACATCATAATCTTCTTCTCCGCCGTGGGCAATATTTCGCTGGTTTGGAGATTTCTTCTGTAGAAATAGTAATGATGCTTGTACACCAACTTGTGGTAGGAAAGCTTCTACAGCTAAATCTACCGAAGCTAGTATTTTAAATTTATCCAATATCCATTCTCTAACTGGCAACGTATTCGGATTACCTAATATTCCATCGGGTAGAACAATTGCCATCTTACCGTCTTCTTTTAAGAAATTGTAGCACGCCTCAATGAACAGTATTTCTGGAGCATTTGAATACTTAGATAGCTCAAAATGTACTGCTATATCTTCATCAACTTTAACTTTTGCTCCAAAAGGAGGATTGGTAAATATTATATCAAATTTTCCTCTTGCGCTGTCACCGTAAGGACCAGCATCATCAGCCATTGATTTCAAACTTCGATTGATTGCTTTTTCAATTTTTTCAATTTCAGAAGGATGTTCCCAGTTTGGATAGGCTAAAGAATTGACGTGAAAGATATTGGCATGTCCATCACCCGCCATTACCATATTCATTCTGGCAGCTTTCTTCAGGTCAGGATCGAAATCAAAGCCAAATATGCTGTTTTCAGCATATTCACGAACTCGTTCATTGACTTCATATGTGTTGTATTTTGCACTAAGCAATACTTCATCTTTGATTTCCGGATATAGTTTTTCCGCAATCTGCTTGCGAACATGATCCAGAACCATTACCAAAAAACCACCAGAACCGCAGGCTGGATCCAGTACTCGTGTACTTTCAGTTGGATTCATCATTTCCACCATCGCTTTGATAATATTTCGAGGTGTAAAAAACTGACCGGCTTCTTGTTTCAAGGTATTGCTTACAATTGTTTCATAAGCAAGTCCTTTTACATCAACAGTCGCATCAAGAAAGGAATACTTTGCTAATTCTCCTGCAATAAAAGAGATTCCTTTATCTGTAAGCTCTATGGATTCATAACCATCAAAAACATCAGAAAAAGTACCTTCTTTTTTTAAATCCTCAAAGATATCTTTAATTCTTTTTGCTACGGCTTTTCTGCCATCCTCACTATTCTGTTCTTTTACTCCCACCCAGAACTTACGTCGATAAGATATGCCATCAGGCATATCCATGAAACGTCTTTTCTCATCATACAATTTGCAAAAAATCAGATAGAGAAGCTGCCAGAACGCATCTTTTTTACGTCCTTCATTTCCATAGATATAATCGTGCGAACGCTTAAAAACTTTAATTAACGAATCATTTGCAGGCTTTCGGCTGTGAGAACGGTCTCCCCGGTTTAAATCATCTAAAGTCTCTCCAAAACCTGGAAAATCTGATAAATCCGCAAAGGTAAAATCAAAGCCAATTTGGTCATCTTCTTTCTGCAGATATTTGATGTCTGTCCCGTTTGTCCACAAGCCAAATTCACAATTGTCAGACGCAGCAAGTGCATTTTCTAGTGTAATAGTTACACCCTTTTTCTTGTCATTCTCTTTTATCTTTTCGTCCTGAACAATCGCAATTCGAACAATGTGATCTTGTTCGTGTGATTTACCTTTTTCAAAAATAACGAGTTCAATTTTTTGTTTTTTATTTTTTCCAGTGTCTGGATCAATATAGCTAATATTAAAATCACGTTCCATATCGATTAGATCAAAGACATACTCTTCGTTGAGCATACGGATAATAGACTGCAGGTTGTTTTCTTGCGATGTTGCTTTTCTCGGTTTCTCCGTAAGAATGCACATTACTTGATTATCTTCTAGTATTTGCTCTTTTGTATTATTAGTTCCCATTAATTTATATTTTGGTTGAGGATTTCAAAGCAATCCATTATATCATCAAATTTGATGTGATTTGTTTCTAGTATTTGGTTGAATAAAATGCTGTTTTCTCTATCATTTATTTCGTTCTCAATGATAGCTTTCAATTTTGTTTTGCTGACTGCATTATCAGATAATAATAAATTTATGTCAATACCTAAAAGAGCTGCGCCAGCTTTTGTAATAGTAAAATTTTCTATTTCATACACTTCTTCGTAATGCTCCATAGCGGCTCTTTCTTCATAAATATTCAGATAGTTCAAAAGAATAAATCCCATATCATCTGCATCTTTATTCCCTTTATGATGTCGGTCTTTCCATGCGGCTAATTTCAAAATGAAAATCCCTGCCAGTGAAACAATATCAATTTCCAGGGAATCATCGATCTTAACTTTGACCAAATCTTTTTCGGCTTCTTTAAAACCAAGTACAGTCATAGCAAAAGATTGGTCAGGCGGCCAAAAAATTTTATCATCTTCATTAGTAATTCCGCCATAAGGAACTATATCTAATTGAAAGTCATTTAAATACAAAAACCTTTGCTGCTGCTTGGCGTCTTTCGTAAAATTAGGCAGTTGTATTATTTCCTTTTCAATATTTGAAAATTCGTCCCATTTGTCTATCGCTAATGCAATATCTATATCTTTTGTTCTTCTGCCGGACTTTTCTCCATGAAGCTCCATTATTATGTCCCGGGCTGTTGCCCCGATGACGAAAAACTTGATCTCCAATTTTTGAAATACAGGAATCAGCTCACCCAAAAGCTTTTTTAATAATGGATGTTCCAGTTTTTCGCTTGATATGCTATAATCCATTGTCTAAAATAATTTTAGCTGTTTCTATATTTCTATTATTCCCAGTTCCTAATAAATCTGCATATACAACCAACGGAGGAGCAGTATTCTCATTTTTCAAATGAAGGTTGTCCGTCCAGAATTTACTGTACAATTCAATATTTCCTGTTTCGTCCGGTACAAGTTTCAGTTCTTTTGCAACTTTGCTTATTTCTTCATCCGTATATATGATATAATCTTTGGATTTTAGATATCTGGTTAAAAGCTCTCCGCCCGGTTCTCCTCCGAAATAGAGTTTTATACTGCTGTTATTTATAATGTTATTTGGACTTAATTCATTTCCTATCGCTCTCATTTTCTTTCTGAAAGAACGCGGTTTTAGCAGCTCATTGTATGCAATTACCCAGCGTTCAATGATTTCGTCCTGATTTTTTAGAACCCTTTTATTTCTTGTTTTTAGCAAGTAGTGGCTCTCTTCCAGTTCACTAAAGATATTGCTTACAGACCCCAAAGCAATTCCTGTTTTTTCGGCTAATTCTCTATATGAAAATTGCAGTGTTTCCGGATTAGAGATGAGCAATAACATTAATTTTAAACCTGCTTCTTGAAAAGCACGTGTTTGGTTTGTTTTTTTATTAATTTTTGCTTTTCTTCCTTCTACATATATATATAAGTTCTTAGTTCTGATAAAGGCATTTCCTGATGCATCTAGGTAATTGATATTATTGCTTTTAAGCTCATCTGCAGTGTTTTTAGTCAGATAATCGGCGATTACGATATTGTTTCTTGAATAATTGATCTCCTTTAAACTAGACATAATGATACCGTAATTTGCATTTTTTGCATTTTTTTTTGCAACACAATAAAAAGTCTCATTGTTGATTTGAAGGATCACATCGTATACTTCCCGAATACTGTCAATAGCAATGGGAACTCCTATTGTGTCTTCTAAAGAAGCAATAGCTTCATATACAAAATCATTGTCTCTATACATTTTTTTGTTCAATAAAATTAAATGTTCAGCAGGAATGAACATTCAAAAATAGTGAACAAAAATAGGATTTACAAATTTTTAAAAGAAAAAATTACTGTTTTTATCTTTCAAATCCAAAAGACCCTAACCATACATGTACCGGCTGGTATTCTTCGATTGTTGAACAGTTTAAAGAGAACTGCCTGAAAATATTTTGTTGGCATCAATAGAATTGAGGTCAGATAATTCTATCGTTTGCATTTTAGAGCGAAGTGGTTTTAAGCACAATACATCATGATAATTTGGGCTTGTTTTTAAAATTTCCGGTTTCTGAATGAATTATGGTGCTATTCCTCCAAATAAGATATTCCCTTTTTTCTAAGAAATACAAATGATTTTACAGGCAGCGGCAGGCTATCCTTTGATATGTATGAAAGAGGTATTTCGTCTGCGGTCAGTATTAAGGATTTAATATCATAGCTATCTATATCCGGCACAAACTTCACCAACGAAGATTTATTCTGCAGCAGCCAATTGTGGCGGTCATTATGCTTTCTCATCTTGGCTTTTTTGTCATTACCATCCCTTCCAAGATAATCGTCCATTTCAACTTTCATTTCATGAACATTTCTTCCTCCCGTTATATTCTTGCATTCTATAGGATATACGACTTTTCTTGTATGGTCAATTACCAGAAGGTCTATGTCTCCATAGGGTTTATCAGTTTTAAGATGAAGATCAGAGACATCTTTGTCCATTTTAATCTCATAGGAAACTACCTCAAATCTGGTCTCTTTTTCAAACCATTCCTTCACCTGCTTTCTGAAGGGACTTCCTTTTTCTCCTGAAATAGCAGCCAGCCATGATTTCATTAATGGAGTTTTTGGATTTGGAAGCTTGCTGGAATAAAGCAGGTAAAGCAGATTATCTGCAAACTGTACAAGATGGCGGTAGCCATAATAATAAAAGATTTCAATTTCTTCCCTTACTTTGACCAAGGGCCTTCTTAAATAAGAAATAGAACGGTTGTATCTCCATGGAAAAATATCCTGTCCGGTATATCCTATTGGAGGAGTACCAATACTATCTCTTTCCAACAGAGAAAGAAGGGCAAGCGCGGTGGCAATTTCGCCAGCGGTTATATTATCAATTTTTTCTAATATTTCAATGCATTGTCTTTCTTCCAGAATTACGCAGGGATCGCCTTTGGAAAAGCCTTCCTTTACTAATGCCCCTATAATTTTTGATAAGGTCGTAAGTGAAATTCCAAATTCCATGCTAAACGCAAGATCAAGCGACTTCGAATCTTCTGTTTCAATTGCAGGTCCGGGCTTCCTTTCATTTACATAATTTGTATCGAAATTTTCAATAAACCTGAATATCTCACTTTCATTCTTTGCAATTGCGTAAGGAGTGAAAGCTTCTCGTTCCATTGTTTTTTCTGAACCGATGCGTCCAGAAGGTAATAAACCCATTTTTGGATTGTCGATCTTGGTGCGTATTGCTTCACTAAGCGATCCCCATTGCGTGATTTGATTAGCCAGTGCTAATAATTCATCAGTGTCGTCCAAATTTGGCCATTTACTGCCGTGCGGAATTTTTAATGCCACAAATTCTATGAGTGTCCTGATTGCATGAGCTGTTGTTACTAGATTTTTTCCTTTGCTTCTCAACCTTCTTCCTTCATTTTCCTCATCGCTGAAGCAGGCAATTTTGGCAGGGAGCAAAATTTCTCTGAATTCTTTTATTTGGACACATCTTTCGTTAAAAGGGATAAGCCATCTCAGCAGGGCTTTTCCGTCAAATACAGCCAGCTTTGAAGTTATTTGGGCAATCAGTGCAGTAACTATATCGTCACAGAGCTTTATTTTTGCTGCAATGTCTGATATAGTTTCTGGAATCTCATATCCTTGAGGAAGATAACTCTTTAGGTTGTCCAATATATAAGAAATATCTGCCTCGTCCAGATAACGAAGTCTTGGAAGTCGTCGGTCATCCATTCTAACATTTAGCGACACATCACTGAACAGCAGCATTTTTGCCTGAGAAGGCCTCAAAGTTTCTTCAATGATTTGCTCAATTATTTCTGGGCTAAGGCGTGTACTTTTACCTGCAGCCTGTATATAAAGAACCATGCCATGTAAGACGGAGCGCATTAAAATTCTATCAGAGGTATTATCTGGCAATGTAAGGCTATACATGAATTCAAATGGTATTCCAATTTTTAAAACCGGAGGTACGATCTCATGAGTAAGTTTTATGCTTTCACTGCTTACAAGTTTGATTTCGAAATCTTGACCACTTGCTATTCTACTGTCTGCCACAATTTCAATTTCAAACTGTACAAGATTGAGATCGGATAAATACGGATCAAGCAGATTATGCATTTTATACAACCAAAAAGCCACAGCTTCGCAAGTATCAGTGGCCCAGCTTTCTTCATATGCCTTGGTTTGGGTATTGGTAATCCATATTGGCATTTTATAGCCTTCTATAACTATACGGAAATTTTTACTTATTTCCCTTTCTATGTAAATTGGCACATAGTCTCGGTATCTGGATACTTTTGCATAACCAAATTGACCGTTAACAAATATAGGAACTGCATGTACATTCTGCTGTTTCTCCACATCCATTGCAAAGTCGGCAGCCCCTCCGTTAACAATAGTCAGCATTCCTCCAAAAGGATTTATTTTATCAGAATCCAGTAAACTATTATTATTTGCTTTATATATTGCATAGATATCCAAAATTCCACCCAGCGTAACGATTTCCAATTGCTGGCTGGTCCAATTGTAGCATTTAGCAAACTTCCACAATGATAATACATTGGTATCTTTATCAGTTAAAATGGTATTAAGTTCGCTATAGCGAATTGCTAGAGATTGATAGTCAGATTGAGATTGACCTGATAAGAAACTGAATTCTTCTGAAGTTTCAGCCGTAACATAAAGGCAAAAGATATCAAAGTTCTGGTTAGTATTAAGTGATTTTAAATACGCAACTACCTCTTTGGCTCTTTTGTCAATGGAGATTAAATTGTACGCCTCTGAACGTTCAATGTAACAGACATATGCCAGTTTTTGATTGTCAAATTGAAATACAGCCTCCCTAATAGCAAGATTTGTTTCTTGTAAAGTAATATCCGTTGCTAGCCAGCCCGTCACTGATAAAGCTCTGCAGGTGATGTTAAATTGACGTACATATAACAAGTTTACTAGTTCTTCATAACAATCATGTTTTTTCGCAGTTGCAAATATGAACTGAACAAGTGTGTGCACAATCGCTGTTGGCATATACAAAAGAATAGAATCATCTGCCTCAATCAGAGGTTTAATATTCACAACATTATTGTCAGGATTGTCATCATTAAGTTCGGAACTTCCCGGAACTAAAATAAAGGCGTCGATGGTTTTTATATCATATTGATGAAGCTCACAAATTTTAGATATATATTCTTTAGAAAAATACATGGCTTGAATTAGTTCAGAAGCTTTATCATGTTGAGATAATCTGATATTTTTTTGTGCACTTTTTTCGTATTGATAAGGAATATGCCCAGCATCATTAGCTACGTTTTGGCTCATTAGCAATAGTAGGCCTACCGCATCCCTGATTTCCTTGATAAATTCTTTATCTAGTTCGTTCCTCTGAAGAAAAATGCACTCTGTGAGCTCATTCAGAATTCTGGTGTAGCCATCATATATTCCAGGATAGACAGTATAGTTTCCTTCTTCAAAGACTGCATTTTCAGTAAAAGCGCAATTTGGAGCATTTTCATTTGCTATTCCTTCTGTATAATTTTCTATAGCTACTTGCAAAGCGCCCCAAGTAGCGATAGGTCTAGTGTCATTTTCTTTCACTTGAAGAAGTATTTCCCTTGCCATCTGCTCAAACCTGTAATTTTTACCATGATTTTCGGGCTCTAGTTGCAATACAGCGAGTAGTCCTAAAATTTGCAGTGGATTTTTTTGTTGCACAAGTTCTGCGAAATCCATTTGTTTTGTTTCCTTTGTTGGTTGACCGAGATCTGATTTTTTGTTTAAATGACAGTACTTATATTTTTTACCACTTCCGCAATGGCAAAAGTCATTTCGTCCTATTTTACCCATTTGTTTTTCGAATTATAATAGTTTTTCCTTTCCATTCTTTCTATGGCTCTCAACACCGACCTGATCTAAGTTCCTCGCCTTGACTTTTATACCAACAACTTGAAATAGAAATGATTTTGATTTAATTCTTGAAATTGAACACGTTTAATTTCTTGATAAATAGGCAATCTTGAATATGTTTTTATGAAAAAAAGAGGCAAAGCCTCCTTTCAACATTCATTATGCCCTTATAGTACAAAACTCTAACCATTTGCTGTTAGATTAGAGCCTTTTGTGTGAAATTAATTGACGATTAAGCCGTCCTCATCAACTTCGGTGGCTAATTCAATAACTTTATGAATTAAGAAAGCCTCAACCAAAGAAAGTGCGTAGTCCCGATCGATGGGTAACATATCTGTCTTTATAACTTCTTCAATATATTGTTCAGGGTTCCATAATTTACGTACTAATTCAGGATGTTCATGTTCAATACTTTGCAGTGTATCCTCAAATTTCATGTTTGCTACCTCAATAAATTCCTTGTGATCTTTTCCTGCCAATGGCAGGGTGGTGATTTTAACTGCAGATTTCCTTTCCATGTGTTTAATTTTTTGATTTTCAATTGATGATTTCTCTATTTTAGCCAGACGGTAGTCGTAACCATAACTTTGATGGCCATCTACATCAGCAAAAACCGCTTTAAAAATATCCAGTTTAAACTCGTCATCAAATAAGAAACCTTTCTCATCTTCCTCGCCCGAGATATACATATCCCATTCTTCGATACTGATTTTATGCATGTTATCGAACAATAATTTCGATAATTCAAGTGCCTCTGGATTTGCTTTCAGAAGCACAGTCCATTTTTCAAATCCTCCCAGCCTGGCAATGATATGCTGTGCATTCATCAGTGTGAAATGGTTTTCATGGATCTCAAAGTCTGTGACCAACGCGTCAACATCGAAAAATTTTGGCGAATACTTAAAGAGATTATCGCCTAACGAAGAATCGAAATAAGGTTTTTGTGTTTTAAAATCTTTGTGCAGATTTTTTGCTTGGAGTTTGAAGTACTCAATAGTTTTCATAATACATTCCTTTAGTACCAACTTAATTATCCCGAATATTTGCGTTCGTAATCTTTATTTGGATAATAAGCAGGTAGGTTAGCATTATTAAACTATTGGCTGATGAAATCTTTGCACGAACGAGCAAGCTTGCCAACAAGCATATGCAATATTAAAAATAAAATTTTAATTGACCAAATTTATTGTACTGATTTATAGCTACATGGATATTAACTATGTGTTTGTATTTCAAAATTATACTTAATGATAATGGACAGTAAAACCGCATTATAGTATTCAATTTGATAAATATGTGTGAACTCCTTTTAACTCTCACCTTGCGATGAGAGTTTTTTTAGTAAAAGCAAAGTGATTACAAATGATCTTATTCAATCAGCTTCAAGACGTGTCATAACTTTCTTTTGGAGTTAAGAACCAAACTGCCAAGTTCATTAAAAAGATTTCATTTTTAAAAACTTCCGCATAGGGGCAGTTGTCCTGATCTTACATTCATTTCTTGTCTTTCATTACTTCCCCTTAATTTTTAAATTCAATATCCAGTATGCTTTTGTCTCATTTCAGCAGCAAAGGTAACTCCGTGTCCTTAACGCAATAACAAGGCCAGGCCTTTCAGGTTTGACAAAAAATCTCCACCCATCCGGGTTGTATTTTTTGTCAAAACCTTGCTATTGCTAAACACTAACCTTTTTATGCTCCCGAAACGAAACATAGCATACTCCGGCTCTTTAGACGAATAAAAAAAATGTCAGCAATGAAAAGTAAAATATTAAAAATGGATTTGATGAAACAAAACAGCACCTCCTCTCATTGCCGAATAAAATGTCAAAAAAAAATAAATCACTAAAAATCGTAGGAATTATGAACATCACAGGAAGAGTGACAGCGGATGCGCAGGTACGCAACGTGTCAAACAGCAAAACAGTAGTAAACTTTTCGGTAGCCATCAACGACAGCTACAAAAACAAAGCGGGCAAACGCATCGAGCAGACAACGTATTTCGACTGCGCCTATTGGCTTAGTCCAAAAGTAGCAAAGATACTCACTAAAGGTACGGTCGTAGAACTGACAGGGAAAGTGAGCGCAAGAGCGTGGACAGGCAGTGACGGACAACCGCATGCAGGACTGAACTTCAACACCTCGCAAATTAAACTGCACGGGGGAGGTAAAAAAGCCGAAGCGGTACAGGCTCCTACAGGAAACAATAATGACGATACAAAGGACGACCTACCATTTTAACAACGAGAACCTAAATACTTTAAACAATTTAAAATTTTAAAATCATGGCACATAATATCAATTTTAACAGCGAAACAGGACGTTATTCATTCTTTAGCGTAAAGGAAAAAGCGTGGCACGGACTAGGGCAAATTGTAGAGCAATACCCAACAAGCGAGGAAGCTATCAAATTTGCAGGGTTAGATTACGAAGTCGTTAAAAGCCCAATATTTACCAATGGTTCGGGTATTATCCAAACGGCTGACAGTATCGAGATAGGCAGTAACGAATTGGAAGTCCCTAACTATTTTGCCAATATACGCACCGATAACAATGCTGTATTGGGCGTGGTAGGCAAAGACTATCATATCGTGCAAAACCGTGAAGCATTTAATTTCTTTGATGCCATTGTAGGCGGTGGAGAGGGAATACTATATGAAACCGCAGGGGCGCTGGGTAATGGGGAACGCATATTTATCACAGCCAAACTGCCCGACTATATCCGAGTTGGAAATGGCGATGATGTAACCGAAAAATACATTTTCCTGACCACTTCGCACGATGGTAGCGGAAGTATCACAGCCGCTTTTACGCCTATTCGTATCGTATGCCAAAACACGCTTAACGCTTCCTTGCGCAGTATGACTAATGTAGTGCGTATCAAACACACTTCGGGAGCAAAACAGCGTATTGAGAATGCTCACAAGATTATGGGATTGGCGAACACCTTGAGCAGTCAATTAGAGAGTATTTTTAATGAATGGGCAAAAGTAAAGGTAACAGACAAGGAAGTGAGAAAGCTAATCCAATTGGCACTTTGTCCAAATAAAGAAACTTTCGATTTACTAAAAAAAGGTGCAGAGGATGAGGTTTCCACGCTGTTCAGAAATATGGTAGACGATGCCTTCGCATATGCCATGACAAGCGACACACAGCAGATGGACACAACTAAAGGCACATTGTTCGGAGCCTACAACGCTGTTACGGGCTACTATCAGAATGTACGCAATTACAAAGACGATGAAGCAAAGTTGCAGAGCATTGTTTTAGGCGGTACTGCTCAACTCAAATCACAAAAAGCGTTTGACTTGTGTACAGGCTTTGCATTAGACGGTACAGAAATCCTAAACTTCAATTAGAGAACAAAAGGCTACCGCCTTAATCGGTGGTAGCCTACTATAAAAATAACTGATATGAAAGAAAAATCAATAGACGAAGCTAAAAGTATGGCTCAATCACAAAGCCTTGAAACGAAATACAAAGACGAGGCTATATATATCATTTACTGCAATAGAACCGAATATTTCTATATAGATACCAATAGCCTTTTAAGGAATTGGGAACAGCTTACAGGCTATTATGAGAACGGAGTTTATAACGCTGAAAACTGAACAGATAAAATGATGAAGATAACAGATTTGAACGGTTGCCCTATTGAGGTGACCAACCTGAAAGAAGCCATTAGAATGGCAGGAGACTATAAGGAATATCGCCACAAGGACAAAAGTTTCTCCGAGTTTGATAAAAGGCAGAAAACCTATTGGGCAGATATGCACGAGAAACTCAGAGCCATTAAAAAACAATTACACGACAATTAAAATTTTAGAACGATGAACGCAAATTTTTTCCATCAGGTAGCACAGTTGCAGATTACAGGTGATTTGCAACTCACCATAGCAAAAGGAGCAGAAAACAACCTAATCGTATCGGTTATGCTCCAAAACGAACAATGCGGAGATAACGCAAAGCACATCATACCGCCCCTTAATCTTCGGGGAACAGCCGAAGAACTCGACAACGGTTTTTTCGAAAAGATAACCACACCCATACAAACCGCTTCGGGTTTGATGGTCGATATGGAAAGCTTTATGAAGCAGTTGGAAGAAACCAAAAAACAGTCCGCAATGGAGAAAGAAAAGGCTGATAAGCAGAAGAAAGACCAGGAAGCCAAAGACAAGAAATTCAAAGATGCAATAGCAAAGGCTGATGAACTAGAAAAAGAGGGCAAATTCCGTGAGGCGTGGGTTAAAGTACCCGAAATAACAGAGTTCCCTGAAAAGGCTGACGAAATACGCAAACGCAAAAGAGAACTATCCGACAAGTTTTCTGCGCCAAGTCTTTTTGGTGCTATAGAGGAAGAAAAACCCGAACCAGCAAAAGCGGAAGAAGTAACTGCGGATTACTCGGCAGAAACTACACAGGAAAACTAAATGTAATAACTTAAAACTCATCATCATGTTATTAGCAACGCAATTGGAAAGAGTGTTTATACTCAAAGATAAAGGTCAGGACATAAGGCTGACCGACCCTGAACCACGTTGGAGCGTGGAAGCAGTACTAAATTTTTACGCCAATACATATCCCATTTTGACCACCTCCAAAATATCCGCACCCACCATCAAGGATGATGCGGTTGAATACAAATTTGAAAGTGTTATGGGCACTAAAGGTTAAATCAAAATTTAAAGCGATGAATTATGAACAAACATATCATATCGGGAACAATCAACCTACCCGAACAAAAAAGACAAAGGCAGTTGTACCAACAGCTCAGCGAGTTCGCCCAATGGATGCAAAAACCAAAGGATGCGGGCGAGGTTCAAAAAGACAAACACAGGTCAGTACCTGTGGAAATGTTGCCAATGGTTTTCTAAGGACTTCATTCCTGCCTAAACTGCAAGAAACTGAAACGGTACAGGCTTGTATGGGAATAGCAAAAATGCAGAAGGATTTTTACAAGTCGCTGTCATTACTTGCAGAGCATTATAATGTTGAACCTATGCAAACCAACCAATTTGATTATCCTTACAATATGGCATTGGCTATAAAGGATATGGAAGAAAAGTTAAAACAAAGTGTTTTGAATTGGCAGGAACTACGTTTGGTACAGGACAGTAAGAAAACCTATTTCATCAGTGAGGAAAAATACAACACAGGCACAACTCTGTATTATTTACCGATTGAACCGCTGTATCAGATGCTACACGACCCCAAGTATAAAAGAAACGCCCAACTGCTTATTTCTGTCTGCTCTTACCTATATCACATTGCGGACATTCCTTATTTCAGACAGGAAAGCAGTTATCTGTATTGGATGTATGAAATGCACAAAGAATGGGTGGAGCAGGACTGTGAAACTGATGAAAATCAAGCGTATAAACTTGAGTTTGAAAAAGCGGAATTCATTGGGGATTGTATCGAGCAAAAGATTTTTAACCCTATGAGTTTACAGGTATTCAGTCAGCGTTTAAACACTTTTAAAAAAAGCGATTCATTCGACCACGAGTGTTGGCTGACAGCTTCTAATGCCTTTGCGCTGTTTACACAATATCCGAACGCAAGCATTTTCCGAAATGCGCCAATGACTGAACAAGACCCTCATAACGATGATGACGACAATGAAACGATTGGTATGGAAAAGTACATTTCCTTCATATCGCACACAAAAGGATGGCTGTACGAGAGCCTTGCCGAGAGCATCAACAACGAGTTTAACGAATACGCAGAAATGCAGGAACCGACCATCTGTAAACGTTTTGACAAAAAAGGGATAACGAAAAACACCCTTGATTTTGAGAACGGATTATTTGCGCTTTTGGACAATATGTGCAGTTTGCTTTATAATTACAAAACCACAAGAAAATGAAAAATACAACCGATATAACAGAAAGCTTTGGTACGCTATACCATCCTAAATCCGCACTTGTTTTCTATGAAACCAAAGGAGCGAACAGCGATGTATATGTGGAGCATTTCGACATGGACAAGAACGGCACTCCCATTAATGCGCACCCGCTTACAGAATGGGAAGCAAAAGTATTGGCAAGGGCGTTGGTAACAGAAAAGGACAAGGATAAAGCCTTTTTAAAATCCAATGGAATACTGCCGACAAACATACTGCATATTAATCATAATACAAATAAAGGTTCGGTATTGTGGTACACCAAAGCACAAAAACGACAAATGTATTTTGTGAACGGTTTGGCAATACCCAACGGAATGGCTTATGTACCGCCAATGATTTGGTATGCCAACAAAAATAGTCTTACGGTATTTGCATTGGCAAACGCCCGACGACCGACAGAAAAAACGCCTTTGTATTGCGCACCATTTTTCAACATCTATGAAGATGGGAAAGTATGTATGGGTTCTGTCAATATCAATATTAAAAACTCGGCTTCGGTTGAGGAATTTACCAACGGTTGGGAAGACTACTTTTTTAATTCCTATTTCAGCCATTTATTTGGAAGAAACAGCCCAATAAAAGGCAATTGTGTAAACCTTTGGAAAGACCTAATCAATTCAGATAAGTCCTTTCCTAAAGAGGTACTGAAAAAAAATAACAAAACCCTTAAAAATCTATTGTGATGAATACTGAGAAAACAAAAATACATTTTACGGATAACTACCTCATAAATCCGACTAACCCTATCACTGTGAACATAATCGGTGCAGGAGGCACGGGTTCAAAAGTACTGACCGCATTAATGGAAATGAACCACAGCTTAAATGAACTTGGACACGCAGGGTTATCCGTTCGCCTTTGGGATGACGATGTTATCACGACTGCCAATTTGGGCAGACAGCGTTTTGCAGAGTGCGAGGTTGGCTTATTTAAATCCGTTGCCCTTATTAATCGGGCAAATCGTTTTATGGGAACTTATTGGAAATCGGAAACGGTGAAATTTGAGAAAAATAGTTTGGGAAGACTGCCCCATAATGCAGAGGCAACTATCTATATTACTTGTGTGGACAATGTACAGGCGAGGTTTGGCGTTGCTGAAATACTTAAAGAATTATGCAACCGTAGAAATCATAGAGATACACCTAAATATTGGTTAGACTTTGGCAACAGCCAACATACAGGACAGGTCATATTATCCACTATTGGAGAAATTAAGCAACCCAACTCTGAAAAGTATGAAACGGTGGCAAGCCTGCCATTTGTTACCGAAGAATTTGGGGAATTGCTACTACAGTCCGAAGAACAGGACGACACACCAAGCTGTTCCTTAGCAGAAGCCTTGGAAAAACAGGAATTATTTATCAATTCTGCCTTGGCACAAATGGGATGTTCGCTGTTGTGGAGTTTGTTCCGTTATGGCATGACCGAGTACAGGGGATTTTTCCTTAATCTTGGAAATTTTCAGTCACAACCCCTAAAAGTCGCCTGATCCAAAATCGGGCGGCAAAAAGACACTCCCTCCCAAAAGGTCGGGAAAGTCTTTTTGCGTTTAAGCGGTGCAGTCATTTTAATAAAAATGCACAATGCGCCATTTTATCAAACAGACTGCGAAAATTTTATAAGGGATATGCAGTATCCCTTTTGTTATTTTAGGGGAATTCTTTTCTTTCCGTAAAAGCGGCCAAAGAAAAGAAGCAAAAGAACGCCGCAATTCGGACAGCTTTTTATAATTGTTATCCTATTTAACTGGGACTGTTTTCCAAACAGAAAAACCCTTAAAAAGATGTTCAATGTGTTCAAACTCAATAAAAGCGATCAGTTCATTTTTACACTTCCCTTTAAATCCCCTGAAACACTGAAAATCCTTGAGGGGGATATTTGCAAGTTCTCCTATAGTAGTAATCCCTAAAGCCTCGATTATAGTGAACATTCTCTTGCTGAAAGGAAAATGGGTATCATATAGCAATTTATTCAGGTCAGTTTCAGCTTTACTTCTTCTTTTTTTAATCCGCCCTGTTTCGTATTCAAAGTCCTCTTTTAACTGCTCTAATTTCTGTTTATAGTGGTCTATATCGTCAAGCAGTTCAGTAACACACTTCACTTTTTCAAATGTCCTTTCATATAATCTACGGACACTCTCGCCGGTGACTCCGTAATTGTCACCCACCTCCTTAAGTGTCATTTTATCTATCAAAAGTTTCTGGAGTATATCATATTCCTTTTCAGAAAGTATCTTTCTTGACATTTCGATATAAAATCTATTGGTACGGTCTATCAGTGTATTAGTTAACATCATTCGTAAGATTGTAGTTAAGTGTCGTCACAAAGTATATATAGTGCCTCACATTAAATTTGTAGCGTGCTCCTGAATTAAGCCAAATCGCTGTTTCCTGCTAAGTAGCTTAAGGCAGTTTTACTTATTGTCTCGCTGAAATAATACTCTCCCTGATCCAGCTTGATTACAGCTTTTTTTAGTTTTTCAGGAGATGAACCTTTCAGTACGTAGCCCCGAACGCCAAGCCTAAGCATTTCGATTATACTTTTCTTATTGTCAAGACTACTGAAAACCAATATCTTGATCTCTGGGTATCTTTCTGCCATCTGCTTGGCTGTCTGGTAACCATCCATAACAGGCATGCTGATATCAAGAATACAAATGTCCGGCAGTAGTTCCTGCAACTGCAAACCCTCGATTGCTTCCTGACCGTTAGCAGCCTGAAGCACCACTTTAAAATTACTATATTCCAAAAAATTTTGAAGAGATATTCTAAGCCCTTCATGGTCATCAATTAAGGCAATCGTAATCTGATTCTCTTTTTCCATTATTCCTAATTTAATGTTGAACAAATTATAGAAAATAATGACCCATAATTTGTTGTCATAGGATTTTCGTCCTATATGTAGTGATTAAAAACTTTATTAATACTTCAGAGTAATAATAAAATGTCTTTATAAATTACTTGTCGATAGTGCAAATATGTTCCTGCTTAGTTAAGTAGCCGTAATCGCAGTTCTATAAAAAATATGGCGCAGACCACTACACTTATCGGAACTGAGGCACTGGTATACCCGACCACGAATAAGCGAGCGCCCACGCCAATGGCATGAGCGTCCTTACTTATTTGTCTCGCGGTCTTTAAAAATTACCAGTTTTCAGTTACCGAGCCCTAAGCAAAAACACTAAATGAGTTTTCTATATTTTGTCCAAAGATAGTAACGTTTGTGAAGTTATCCAATGTTTCTTTAACAGAATCCGTTAATAACTGACAATAAAACAACCCGAAGATCATCTTCGGGTTGTGCTTAAAATGCGAAATATTACTGCTTGTAATAAACTGATGCGGTACTGCTAATCACTGCTGTTAAATTCAAAACTCAATTGCTTTTCGTTTCCAAAATTATCCGAAATCCATACTTCAAAAGACTGGGAAACGGTGGAGTTAGATGTGTAATACAGTCTGAACTGCTTTGTTGGTATTGAATATAAATCATTTGGCTGATAAGGCGGTTCATTGTAATAACGTAATGTGCCCTGTCCATCAAATTGAAAGTAGCGAATAAAATAGTGCGTGCCAATATAATGACCTGCAGGCTGTATTGTTAACCTTATTTCTACGGTATCTCCATTAGCAACGTCCTTGGGTACGGGCATGACATTTACCTCAAATGGAAACTTATGCTGTATTTCCAGTTCTTCCTTATCACATGATAATAGTGTAGCAGAACTTATCAGGACTGCCAGCAATACCGGCATTAATCCTATACTCAACTTATTAAAAAATGCTGTCATCGTTTTTCGTTTTAAAAATTAAATCTTAATCCCACACCTGCGGATGGGCGGAACTGTTTCAGGTCAGTACCCCACAAAACTTTTGTACGCCCTTGCAGGACTAATACAAAATGATCGGACAGGTATGTTTCAAAAGACAGCCGTCCGCCAGCACCGTAAATGAAATTGTCTTCACTTACAATTTTTGCCCCGTCAAATAAAAGCTCTTCGCCTCGATTGATACTTTCATACCCAACTACACCTGTTATGGCTGCATTGAATGTAATGTTCTTACGGGCATCACCCAGCAGGAAGAAACTGTAGCCGCCTTCTGCGGTATAGGTCTCCTGCGGAATTCGGAGGTCTTTATATTGATAATATTGGTGTGCATACTCTAAAGCCCAAAGCTGGTAATTCCCGTTTTTACCATTTAGGGTCATGGCCGCATTAATGTAATAATCATTGCCGATTTTGTCATTGGATAATACAGCTGCATTTACTTCGATTCCTTTTTGTTTAGGCAGCATACGTTGTGCCTGTACAAGTGTGATACTCATCAAAACGAGCATTACTGTATAGATATACTTTTTCATTTTCTATTGCTTAATGGATTACTAAAACTTAAGATGCATGTCGCGAATTAATCGGGCTTTTATCAAATCCGAATTTTCCACCTGAAGCGTCTGATGCCTTCCGCCGTTCTTCTCAAAAATCTCAATCAGCAATACCTTATCATCCGCAATGGTAAACTGGTCCAAAAGGAATACGTTTTGCTCGATTGCTGCTCCGCCAATTTCGCCTAGCGGCTTGTAACTGCGAAGCGGTATCATCGGTCTTTCCTGTATCACGGTTCGTTTGGCTATTTTCTTATCCACCACTTTGAAATTCATAAATTCAATCTGGAAAGGAACATTCGTGCGATTTTCCAGTTCCGTATGGAAATAGTATTTACCGTTGTGGATGTAAATTCCCTTGAGAATAAATTGAATACCGAAACTTTTCGCCCCAATATGTTTTACAAAACGTTTGTCCTTTTTATAGATTGTTTCCAGTATCAAACCTGCCAGAGATGGCGAGTTGTTCCCTAGCTCTTCAAATAGCATATCTTGTCCGGCGGATCTATCCACCGCCTTTTGCATTGCCAGAAGGTTGTAACTCAATGTAGATGGGCAGGCACTATAATAAGCGTCAAAGCTGTAAAAACGGCCGTCGTCGGTAATCACCGAAAAATTGGTTTCAGGCTCAAAGCCCTTTACCGACGCTTTTACGCGCAACACATTTTCTGCGTCTTCTGCTTTTCCTGCAATTAAGTACTCACTTCCCAGATCCACGTAACGTATTGCGCTTGGGAAAATCAGGTGGGAAGTCTTGTCGTAAGTAACCTGCATTTCGTAGGATTCTATCCTGCCCAAGGCAAGCGAAGTTTTTGCAGTTTCCTGCGCAAAAGAGTTAGCGGCAAAGCCGATCATAAGGGCAGCTGCCCAAAAGGTTTTTAAATAATTTTTCATTGTTAATTTATTTTAGTTTATTATTATTTTTTAGAGACAAGAAATACCTGACAGCCCGCTTTCAGGGTAACTTTTGGCGTTTTTACTTTTTTGGAGAAATAGCCTGAAATGCCCTGTACAACACCTCTGCTCAAATCTGCCGCAACCTGCTGTCCTGCTGATTGGGTCAGCATCAGGCTCGTTCCTGAAGTCTGGCTCATATTACCGGCCATCTCAGTAAGGGCATTCATTTCAGGAGAATACGGGACGTACAAACCCTGCTGGCCGTCAAGGTCATAAATGGTTATGTCTACCGGGATAATATTACCATCGAGTTCTATGGAAGTAATTTTCATCTGTAAACGGCCGCCCTGAAATTTAGCGATTGCCGTTAAGAGCGTTCCCTGCGGGATGGTGCGGTTAGGGGTTTGGGCAGGTTCCAATAAACGCAGGCGCACGCCGCTTTCACCAACAATGGTCTGCGTTTCCTGTATGCAGGCTTTCACACTGTTTTTGGGTTGTGCAATCTGCTGTACAGATCCCGGAGTATAAAAATTCCTGTTTTTGTTTGCGCTCCAATCCGCTAAAAAAGCACTATCTGAAGGCTCTCTGTACAAAGCCGAAACAGCTTTTTTTCCTGCAGGGGCGAATGCCACAAAATATTCCTTTTGCGTACTGGCAGAAGCTGTACTGCCTTTGTTGGGGGAAGCTTCACCATTATTTGTGCCTGTCGGAAGATATTTTGCAGCCATCTGATATGACTTTTCCATGAGTGCCAGCTGGTCATCTACTGTCACGCTTTTGGGAACGTCTTTATCAGCCAGCTTTTCTTTCAGCTCATCAAGCTGTCTGCGGAGTTCTTGCGTTTCATTATTGTCATCCTTATAAAAGGAGCCTAGCGCACTTTGAGAATTGCGGTAACTGTTTAATGCCGGATTACCTGATTTTCTCGAATTATTACCGTAACCCATGCTTTGATCTTCCTGGTCAGTGAGTGTATCCTGATTGTCTTTAGATGAACTGTCCTCATTCCAATAATCGGACAGCGTGGTCAGGGCATTACGTTTTTCCTGGTCTTTCTGTTCCAGCATTTCCTGTTCATATGCTTTCTGTTTGTCAGCCTGCATCCCGGCTTCGCTGGCCTGCGGGACGGCATCGTTAAGCCCGATATTGTCGATTTCCTTCTTGTCTGAAGACGGTTTAAATATCAGGTACATACATCCGAGAAAAACGATTCCCATAAGTATAAATATTACCGGTTTTTTAAGCTGTTCTTTGCCGCTCTTTTTATCATCGGGCAGATTGGATGCTCTGGATCGGTCAGCTTCTTCAACCAGAACGCTGACCCTTTTTTCATTTTCTTTCATAAATCTTTTCTTTTAATTTTGTTGATAATGTGTCCAATTGGGAGGCAGGACTTTCTTTTTTACGGACAGGGTTGTCAATATGCTCGATGACCATCCTGTTATCAGATTTTGCCGTGTCGTACCACACTTTTAAAATAACCACGGCGGTAAGCAGTAGGTACACTAAAAAAAGGCAGAGCGTATATCTTCGCTGTCTGTCTAAGGATAAGGCCCGCCAGCCTTTATCCTGCTTGTCGAACCACTTGTCTATATTTATTCTTATTGTTTTCATACTTTAAAGATTATGGGTTATCACATTCTAAACCCTTTTTTTCGCGGAGCAATCTCTTCTTTAGGTTTTTCTGACACTTGGGCAATAGCCTCCTTTATTGTCGGAACCGAACTTGCTGTAAGGTTTGTCAGTTTAGATTCCTTCATTAAATGCCCGTAGCGGTCTGTTCTTTTTAAATACATTTCTGTATCCCCTAAATCGAATTTCCCGTTTTCGTATCTTACCCGCATATTGCACTCAACCTTTGGCCTGTCTTCGCCATTCCATTCGAGGTAGGTAGATAAATGCAGATAATTCGTTGATGATCGAGCATTAATGCCTTTTTCCAAAGTCTGTAAAAATCCGATGATGCTATCCTTTAGTTTGCCTGGGCAACAGCTCTCAGTATGGAAATAACCGTCATACCCCTTATCAGTCAGGGTTTTTGCGAATGCGTCTAAATCAAGTAAATATTTCATCTCCCATAATTTTTAGCGTTCAATGACTTCTATGTCCTTATTTTCCACCACGGAAAATTTCTCGATATTGAAACCCTGCGGGTTATTGTCCGAGCGGACGGAGTTAACCAGAAAACAGGACGTAACAAGGTTACGTTTTGTCACATTGCTCGAACGGATGATAAACTGTTTGGCATAGGCGCGTACGGCATAAGGATACTTCTCAAAATTGCAGGCGACGCTGTCAATTTCGATACGCTGCTGTACATTGCCCGATATGATACGGTTGTAATATCCTTTTTCCGAGAGGTCTTTATAATAATCAAAGGCACTTTTATCGGCAAGATTAAATGCCCTTTTCATGTTGCTCTCAATAGCGTTTTTATCCGGAGCTAGCGTAAAGAACAGTTCATGGAAGCGCCTTACGTGTTCCCTTGCTTCAACCGGACGGTTGATGGATGCATCCTGCGCGAGTGCCAGCATCAGTGATTTTCCATTGTCCAGCACATATATTTTTTGTCTCTGCTGTTCGGCAAAACTGTAAGATCTCCATACGGCATATCCTGCAATGCCTGTGCAGAGCACAGCAAACACGATAGCATACAATCTTATCTGCCTGAAACTGTTTTCGATATTTCTTAGCGTTTTAAATTCCATTTTCTTTAGTATTAGTTATTTTGTTTGCTCATCAGCCTGCCACCGATATTTCCTGCTGCTGAACCGGCTCCCGCTCCGGTAACATTTCCTGCCTTCATCGCTGTCTGATTGACATTTCGGGTAAAGTTCCCGGCGCCGCCGGCTTGGATAATCCAGCCTGTCACTGTTGGAATAGTGAAGTAGCCTACGATTCCTATAATCATAAATATGATGTACACGGTATTGGATGTATCGGGAATGAATGTCGGATCAGAGAGCATTTCAATGTCACGCTCCAGTATCAGGGACTGAATCCTGGCGAGCATCGAGCTAAAGAGATCCGCTACAGGAAGCCAGAGGTAGACACTTATATATCGTGTGAACCACTGATTAAGCGTAGACTGAAAACCGTCCCACACGGAAATAGCAAAGGCAATCGGGCCAAGGATGGACAGGACTATCAGAAAGAATGTCCTAATAGTATCAATAACCAGTGCCGCTGCCTGAAAAAGTATTTCCAAAAGATTACGGAACCACTCCTTAATGGCTTTTTCTATCTTGTATTCCTGTCTGTCCATATACATTCCTGCCATTGTCCCAATGTCTGAGGGCGACCAGCCTAGTTCATCCAGCTTCTTGTCGAACTCCGCGTCCGACACCATATAGGCAGTTTCGGGATTTCGTACCATTGCTTCGTAATCGAGCTGGTCTTTCTGTTGCTGCAATTTATTCAGATCAAGCACCTGGTCTTCGAGTATGGTGTGGGTTCCTGTAACCACCGGGCTTAATATTGCATTAACGGTTCCAAGGACGATCGTGGGGAAAAACATGATGCACAATCCCAAAGCAAAAGGCCGTAGCAGTGGGAATACATCAATAGGTTCGGCTCGGCTAAGTGCCTGCCAAACCTTCAATGCCACATAAAAAAGAGCGCCCAGTCCTGCGAGCCCTTTGGCCACTGCAGCCATGTCACCGGCAAGCGGCATCATGTCGTCGTAAAGCGAGCGAAGGACTTCATGAAGATTATTCCATTCCATTTTTACCAGTATTTTTGATTGGAAGTACCATATAGTTCAAGTACGCGATTAGCATCATTTTTCTTTTTTGCTCTCAGGTAGCTGACAGAAATATTCTTGCTGGTATAGTAGCGGACAAGGCTGTGATATTCCTTGACTTCTTTATAAACGCGGTCGATTACGTCCATGCGTTCTTTGTCATTCAAAGAAAGATTCGTTGCTGATACAATCTGCTTGAGTTCCTTCAGAAGTTCGGTACTCTCATTGAGCAGTGCTGAATAACCGTTACCAATAGCCGCAAGTTCCTGCGGTGTAAAATTGGGATCGTTCATCATTTTACCGAAATTCGTAACATACATTTCCGATACGTCCCCGACTAAAAGCACGGTCTGCTGCACTTTACGCGCATCTTTCACAAGGTTGCTTACGGCTTTGAGTTTGTCGTAATACTCTTTTCCCTGATTGTACACTTTCTCCACCTCCTTGAAATTTTTAACAACATTGGATACCGTAGATGAAGTCTGTACGATTTCATTAGCGCTGTTGAGAATACCTGAGGCCAGGTTCGTAGGATCTGTAACCACCCACTGCGCTTTTACCGAGGGCGCTGCGGCAAGCATAATTGCTGCATACACCATGAACATTAGTTTTTTCATTTTTCTTTAATTTAAATTGTTAATTATCTATTACTGATTTGCTTTCTCGCGCCTCTGCATAGCAATATGCTTGATGGCGAGTTCCACATTGCCGTCCAATTCTGATGCGAGCTGCATCACTTCCATTTTTTCTGTTTCTTCCGTGGTATAGGCGAGATACTCCTCAAGGCTCACTTCTGTTGCATACACCGCTGAATCCGTACCACCGAGGCCTATCCATACTTCCTTGTAAAGGCGCGAAGCATCATTATTCATATTGATAGAAAGTACCTGTGCCTTTTCCTTATCGGTTAGACCGAGCATCGCCTGAATGTCATCGAACTTGTTCATGTACTTGCGCTGGTCCAACAGGATTTTGCAGTCGGAGTTGTTGATAATACTTTCTTTTACAATAGGAGATTGGATGATATCATCCACTTCCTGCGTAACGACTATTGCCTCGCCAAAGAATTTCCTAACCGTCTTAAAAAGATACTTTATGTATTCCGCCCATGGATCTGGATACATTTTTTGTGTCCTGTGAGAGGCTTACTGATTCAAGATTGAATGGTATTCCGCTGATTATTGGCGGAGGAGAAAGGGGTGTCGTTGCTTCATGCTCTTATGAAGCTAGAACTTTCGGCGTACGCTCAGCGATGCCAATTAAAATGGCGCTGCGTTTATGTCCGCAGGCAAAAGTGATGAAAGGTGACATGGAATTATATTCGCGATTATCACATGCAGTTACCGAGGTTATAGAAGAAAAAGCCCCGGTCATGGAGAAAGCCAGTATCGATGAATTTTATCTCGATATAACGGGTATGGATAAATTCTACGGTTCATACATTTGGACTAACGAGCTGGCTCAGTCCGTTACAAAAGAAACGGGCTTGCCGATTAGCTTTGCATTATCGGTCAATAAAACTGTATCCAAAATTGCAACCGGAGAAGGTAAGCCTAAAGGTAATCTTGAAATTCCTGAAGATATGGTAAAACCTTTTCTTAATCCATTATCTATTAGAAAAATACCGATGGTAGGTGATGCCACTTTTCAATTGTTATCACGCATAGGCGTCAGAAATATCCAGACACTTTCTGAAATGCCGGCTGAGGTACTACAGCAGATGATTGGTAAGAACGGAATCGAGTTATGGAAAAAAGCTAACGGTATCGACAACAATCCAGTTGAACCGTATACGGAGCGTAAATCAATTTCTACAGAGCATACTTTTTTGCAGGATACAATAGATCTCGACAAACTCAAAAGAGTACTTCAGGGTATGGTGGAAAAATTGGCTTTTCAGCTTCGTTCTGAAGGCTGGCTTACCTCAACGGTGGTCATTAAAATACGCTATGCAAATTTCGATACTGAAACCAAACAATGCAGAGTTCAGTACACTTCTGCAGATCATATACTGATGAAGAATGTAACAGACCTTTTCAACAAACTTTACCAACGCAGGATGCGCCTTCGACTTATTGGTATTCGTTTCAGCGGTCTGGTGAGAGGTACTTATCAGATCAATATGTTTGAAGACACCGAAGAAATGCTTTCGTTGTACCAGGCAATGGACAGAATGAAAACCCGATATGGTTTTGATGCAGTAATGCGTGGAGGCGGCGCAACATTCAAGCCCTATAATAAAAATGAAATATTAAAAAGAAAAAAATAAGCCATGTACCTCAATTGCCATTCATTTCATAGCCTTCGCTACGGCACTATACCGGTTGACGAATTGGTACAGCTGGGGGTTCTATGCAAAGCAGAATCTATGGCACTTACTGACATCAATACGGTAACAGGCATTTACGATTTTATTAAATTATGTCAAGCTGCATCTATAAAGCCCCTCATAGGAATTGAATTTCGCTGCCAGCATACATTACGATATATTGGTCTTGCCTTAAATCGCGAAGGTTTAGGAGAAATGAACCGATTTTTGACAAAGCATAATTTTGAAGATTTACCGCTTCCAGTCATTGCGCCGGCCTTCGAGAATGTTATCGTAATTTATCCTTTAAGCAATGCCCCGGCAAATCTACAACAAAACGAATACATCGGGATAATGCCTGATGAACTTCTTCTATTATATAAAGAAAAATGGAAAAACAGGTTAGATAAAATGATGATACTTCATCCTGTTACAATTAGGAATAAAAAAGAATATAACCTTCATAAAATATTACGTGCTGTCGATCTAAACGTGATAGGGTCAAAATTAACTACGGAGGATTATTGTAATGATTCAGAAACAATGCTGCCCCTCTCAGAATTATTGGAAAAATATACGCTCTATCCTACTATTATTCAGAATACCCAAAACATAATTGAAAGGTGCAATTTTGAATATGAATTCGGAATCCCGCGCAATAAAAAATATTTCACCAACAGCCACGATGAGGATATGCAACGGTTGAGAGAACTAGCCCAGGAAGGAATGATCAAAAAATATGGTACTAATAATATTATTGCAAAACAGCGTGTTGACAAAGAGCTAAAAGTCATTGAAGAATTGGAGTTCAGTGGTTATTTTCTCATAACATGGGATATTATTAGGTATAGTATCAGTATGGGCTTTTTACACATAGGAAGGGGCAGCGGAGCTAACAGCATTATCGCCTATTGTCTAGGCATTACTGATATCTGTCCTATCGAACTGGATTTGTATTTTGAGCGCTTTCTAAATGTAAACCGAAAAAGCCCGCCAGATTTCGACATTGACTGGTCATGGAAAGAACGTGATATAATATTAGAATATATCTTCAACCGTTACGGAGTCGAGCACGTTGCTTTCTGCGGCACCAATGTTGAGTTTAAATATCGGTCAATATTCAGAGAAGTTGGAAAAGTATTTGGACTGCCAAAAGAGGAACTTGATGCCCTTGCTAAAAACCCGCTGGAACTACACGATAATAATAAGGTGGTGAGGATGGTTCAGGAATACGGAATGATGCTTGAAAAGTATCCCAATCAGAGAAGTATGCATTCATGTGGGATATTGATTTCTGAAGAACCTATCACCAATTTTACAGTGCTGGAAATGCCACCAAAAGGATTTCCAATCGCACTGTTCGATATGCATGTGGCTGAAGATATTGGTTTTGAAAAATTCGATATTTTGAGCCAGCGCGGAATAGGACATATTGATGATAGTGTCAAACTGATACGCAAGAACCGTGGTATAAATGTTGATATTAGGGATACATCGCTTTCTAAAGATGAGGCTTTGTGCAATCAATATTTAGGTCGAGGTAAAACTATCGGTTGTTTTTATATCGAAAGTCCCGCAATGCGCGGGCTTCTCAGAAGACTACAATGTAATAACTACAAGATACTTGTGGCCGCATCGTCCATTATTCGTCCTGGTGTTGCCCAAAGTGGAATGATGAAGGAATATATTTTCAGACACAACAACCCGACACAATTTGAATACTTCCATGAAGTATTTAGGCAGCAGCTCGGTGAGACGTATGGCATAATGGTATATCAGGAAGACGTAATAAAGATAGCCCTGCATTATGGAGGACTTCCCGCTGCAGATGGGGATATATTACGCAGAGCAATGAGCGGAAAAGGAAGGTCAAAATCCGCCCTTCAGAAAGTAAAAGATAATTTTTTTGAATGCTGTGAGCGTCAAAGTCATCCTTTTGAACTTAGCCAGGAAATTTATCGCCAAATCGAATCGTTTGCTGGATATTCTTTCTGCAAAGCGCATTCAGCATCCTATGCAGTGGAAAGCTATCAGAGCCTATATCTTAAAGTACATTATCCAATTGAATTTATGGTTGCGGTTATTAATAACCAAGGAGGTTTTTACAGAACTGAAGTGTATGTGCATGAAGCCCGGATGTCAGGTGCAGCTATACATAATCCATGTGTAAATAAAAGCGAATATGAAACTACACTTTATGGTGTCGACGTTTACCTTGGGCTTATGCATCTTGAAGGATTGGAAACAAAAATAGCAGGGCACATAGTTACCGAGCGTCAGTTAAATGGAGAATATAAATCACTGGAAGATTTTATAAATAGAGTACCGATTGGTATCGAAGGAATCCAAATATTAATATTTATCGGAGCATTCCGTTTCACAGGAAAAACAAAGAACCAGTTATTAGTCATTGCAAGGCTAATACTGGTTAATTTCAAACCTGAAAATCGCAGCCTGATGCTTCTTCAGGAACCAGTCAAGGAATACAACCTCCCGGTTTTAGAACGTTCAAGATTTGAAGATGCTTTCGATGAAATTGAATTATTAAGCTTTCCTGTTTCGTGCACGCCGTTTGATCTGCTACAAACAAAATTCCGAGGCGATGTAATGGCAAAAGACTTATTGCAACATCACAAAAAAACGGTAAAAATGCTGGCTTATTTGATCTCTCGAAAGCACGTTCCTACAAAGATGGGTGCAATGTTTTTCGGAACATGGATAGATGTGGAGAGAGAACTGTTTGATACCGCACATTTTACTGGCAGTCTTAAAGAATATCCCTTTCAAGGAGGAGGATGTTATCTCCTGTTAGGAAATGTTGAGGTCGATTATCACTTTCCTACGATAACAGTAACCAAGATGGCTAAAATGCCTTTTATACCAGATCCAAGGTATTCTGAAAGTGATGAAAAACAATACGATGCACATAGAAATATACGCGAGGATATAAGCATGACCCACAGAGCGCCATACCCGCAGGAGCACGAGATAGGTTTGCCACGACATAAGATGGGAAATACCTGAAGATGAAGAGTAAAGAAACCAAGTAAAAATACTTATTTTTACTTTTTGAGGTTTTTCCGTAAGGATATAGTAAAAATATTTTGTATGTTCGCTTCGGAAAAGTCTTACCTATTAAAAGCCAATTAGCTGCTTCATATCCACGCCAAGCGCGTCAGCAAGATGCGTGAGATAGATTAGGGACGGACTGATCCTGCCGTTTTCAATACGGCTGATATAGGAGATATCCAAATCGCTGTCAATAGCAAGCTGGGCTTGAGTAAAGCCTTTGTCTTCGCGAATTTTCTTAAGGTTGGCTCCAAAATTTTGTAAATATTCTTTGTCTTTATCCCTCACAGGACAAAATTCAGAGTTCTAATAATAAATACTGTAGGACGTACGTCCAAGTTAAGAATAAAGTGAGAAATAATAATCTTTTCAAAATTTACAAGCTTATTAAGATAACCCTTTGCATTTTTCTTTATACAGCACAAGCTTCTGGGCAATCTGTACCCAAGACAGATTTGCCCGTAATTCAACCAACTCTTCCAACTCTTATTTCACCGAGTATGGATAATTTTATTATACCTACATCAAATTATTCAACATCATCTGGTAATACATATCAGCAACAGCAGAATAAGCGTATCATGAACGAAGTAGATCAGCATGAAAAGTTTCGTCAAGAGACTTTGTACAGTGTGAAATCTGACATAGATGAGCTACGACCTGAAATTCATTACGTTCTACCATCTAAATCAAACATAGAGGGTACATCAGCATATAAGATTCTTTTTGATAAGATGCTTACGTTAGACGTAAATAATTTTTCCGTAAAAGGTGTAAATTTTGATATTGAAAATGCCTATTTCAACAACAAAGCAGATAAGTCCCAATTTGACCAAATTATACATCATACTGGAGAATTTCTGACTGCTAAAATGAAAGAATTAAAATATGACCACAATAGCAATTCAGCAAAAAACTATATACTGTTTCAGTTTTTTTCGGAAGAAATGAAATTAGGGAAACAAACGCATTTGCCTTTCAAATACGATTTTGAAGATTATATGGGTGTTAAAGATTATTCAAAGATGTTTGTGTCCAAACTTCTTTCCACAGGTTCTGGACAGTGTCATTCATTGCCTCTATTATACCTTATTCTTGCAGAAGAAATTGGTGCGGAAGCTTATTTGTCTCTATCACCGAATCATTCATATATACGCTTTCCTGATGATCGCGGAAAATGGTATAATATTGAATTGACTAACGGAATGTTTTCAACAGAATCTTATATCTCTCAATCTGGTTATATCAAGTCAGAAGCCCTACAGAATAAGATTTATATGGAAAATTTATCAAAAAAAGAGCTGCTATCAAAACACTTTTCAGATTTAGCTGAAGGCTATATTCATAAATTCGGGTATGATGAATTTGCCCAAAGTGTTATCGACAAGGCACTGGAATTGTATCCTAATAGCATATCAGCAAATATGATTAATGCAAATCTTGCTACTGTGCGAGTGAAATATGTAGTGCAGCAATTAGGAATTGATATTTCTAATCGTAATGAACGTGAAAAGATTCTCAATTATCCTAAAGCAGTGGAACTTCTTAAAGAAATGCAAAAGCAATATGCTGTTATTGATAATTTAGGATATGAAAACATGCCACCGGAAGAATATCAGAAGTGGCTTCAATCCATGAAAGGCGAAAAACAAAGGGAAGAAACTAAGGTTATTGAAAAACAATTTAAGGGTGCAATAATTAAGTCAACAAAACAATTAAAGGATTAATGAAAAGATATTTACTACTATTTTTACATATTATATTCACGGGGTTTGCTGTAGCACAAAGCCAAGAAACGCTATACATGAACAGCTTCAACACACTTAACAGTATGCTGGCTGACGGTACTAAATATAATTTCAAACAGGCTGTGTTTTCAGTCGAAAATGCATATCTGCAAGGAAAACTGGACATTGCTGAAGTTGATAAAGAAATCCATATCCTCACCGCTGTGTGTAACTCACTTGTAGAAGGTAGGTTTTTAGCATATCTGGAAAATGATAAAAAGGATGTAAATAAGTGGGCAGCTGCATATCAGGTAATGTGCGACAGTATTCCAATTGTTATAAAAGACAAACAGTATAAATATATCCCTTTCCGTTATGACTTCGATGACGTATTTGGAAATCAAGACATAAGCAATATGTTTGTATCAAAACTGCTGTACACCCGCAAAGGGAACTGTCATTCATTACCTTATTTGTATAAGATTTTATGTGAGGAACAGGGAACTACAGCACATCTAGCCTTAGCGCCAAACCATGTTTATATTAAGCACCAAAATAAAAAGAACGGATGGTATAATACTGAATTAACCAGCGGAATATTTCCTAATGATTCATGGCTAATGGCCTCTGGTTTTGTCCACTTGGATGCCATTAAAAACGGTGTGTATATGAAAGCTCTAAATAATAATGAAAGTATAGCACTTTTACTGATAGATTTAGCAAACGCTTATCAAAAATCCTTTCCTGAAAATGACGGTCTCTTCCTTATAAGATGTGCTGATGCCGCGATTGGGGCATATCCAAATTTTGCAACAGCACTTATTTTAAGAGCAGAACTTCATAAGAAGCAAGTAGAAAATGAAGCAGACAGTAAAAAAGCAAATGCAGATTTTAAACTTTTGGAAAAAGAATATGCACATATCCATGAAATTGGTTATCGTTTCATGCCAGAAGAAATGTACCTTAATTGGCTCGTATCATTAAAAACTGAAAGAGAAAAGTACGAAAACAAAAAATTGAATACCTTTAACAAACAATAAAATAGATCAATGAAAAAAAATTATTTTTTAATACTATTTCTTCTTTTTGCGGGTTCTATGTCAGCGCAGGAAAAATTATCGCAGGAAGAAAAATCCCGTCGTGAAAAGAATATTGAAGCAGCAAATCCTTTTAAGCAGTTTGGCTATAAAGCAAAAGTGGCAACCTTAAGTAAAGGAAAATATCTTGAAGTGCACGACCTTGATAGTATTGTCACAATAGGGTCTGTAAAGTTTCATGTAGATAGGAAAGAAATCGTAGGAAATGTAGATAAGGATACTATAAATGGTATATATGCAAGACCTATAGGTGATATGCCGAGCAGATGGCTTTCTCCAGACCCACTAAGCGAAGAATTCTCAAGCTGGTCCCCATATTCATTTGTTTTTAATAATCCAGTAAGATACACCGACCCGACGGGCATGGCTCCTGATGATGTTATCATTACGGGTGCTCAGAGCCAGGCAGCTTTACAGGAACTACAAAGATCCGTGCAAGGACAACTAACTTTGGCAATGGATGCAGGAGGCAGAGTAAGTTATACGCAAAGTGGCACTGGTCCGCTTACTGCAGATGCTGCACAATTGATGAATGCTGTTGATGATCATTCGGTTACTGTTAACGTATCAGCAACAAGTAATACTACCACATCAACAGGAAATTTATATATAGGTGGTGCTTTCATGGGTAATACCGTTGCAGCAGGTGACCCTTTATTAGGAGGCGGTAATACAGTGAGTGCAAATCAAGAAATTAATCCTGGCGTACTATCAACTCTTAGTACAGCATATTCTAAACCAGGTGCAGATACTCTACATGAAGTCACCGAAGCTTATCAAGGGGCTACACTTTCGAAGGCAAGTGGAGTAAGCTCTGGTCCCGCAAGCCAAGCAGGTTCCGTCTATCAACAAGCGCATAATGCTGCTACACCTCAATCTGGATCAGTGGTGCAAGAAGTTTATGACGCAAATAACAATGTAGTCCCGCAAGCTGCAAATGGAGGATATCCAAATGGAGTTCGTGCAGAGTTTATAGCAAGATATGGAACACCTAATCCTGTTATTATACAAACATTACCTTAAACATTCATACTATGAAAAATTATATACTTGCAGTAAGTGCTATAATATTTATTGCCTTAAGTTGTAAATCTAGTCTTCCAAATAGAGTAAGTGAAAATTTATATAAAATCTATAAAATTGATTCTATTAATGATTACTACCTTATCTACGCTAAAAGAGGCGACTCCTTGTTTAAAATAGTTTCTAAAAAAGAACTTGTCGAAAAGCAGCAGGAAATAAAAGTGAATAAGTCTTATCCATTAAAATTACACTCTAGAAGGGAAAATTTGCCTACTATTGGTGGAGTAAAATTGGAGCCAATGAATTATCTAGATGTGGAATGTTTTGGGTATGATAAAAATACGACTATCTGTATTGAAAGAGATTCAATAAATGATCTTCATTATGCAGAAAACATCAAAGGAAAATATTTTATAAAACAGTAATAACCTAAGAAATAAGGTTGTCAATTGGAGTTAATTTGTACCATCCATTAATTTTTGGATATCCTCATAGCGATAGTACATTAACCCACCGATTTTGTTGTAGGGAATAGTACCGTTCACCCGCAGGTTTTGCAAGGTTCCAGCGGAAATATTTAGAAGTTTACGAACCTCATAGCTTTTAAGCCATACACGAGTTTCCTGACCTTGTTTCCGCGGATATTGCTGATATCTCCGAATTTCTTCTAACAGTTCTTTTTTAAATTTATCAAGGTCATCCCTGGTAATAAGATCTACATTCATAATTCTCACTTTTACATTGAACAATATCTAATTTAGATTTTAGTAGTTTTTATAAACCATTACAAAATAAACTCATCAGGGGATTGGGAGAGTAATGCTGTCCATGTTTGGCTGATTGTGGCTCTCTTTTACCGAAAAAAAGAAGTTGCTATATTATAGACAAAAGGTGGTCGATATCGACCACCTTTTAATTTTCTATTTTTTTTGATTGTCTTACCCTCTAGCAGACATGCGTTGTTTAAGATTATGCATATCTTCACTAAGCTTGCACTCTACAACCTTTGCATATATCTGAGTAGTTCGAATACTGGTATGGCCCAGCATTTTTGAGACGCTTTCAATTGGTACACCATTGCTCAGTGTAACAGTAGTTGCAAAAGTATGACGTGCTATATGAAATGTCAATGTCTTGGTTATCCCACAGATGTCAGCGACTTCTTTCAGGTAGCCATTCATTCGCTGATTTGAAATTACGGGGAAGACTGTACCGTTATTCAGAGCCCTCGGATCATCTCTATACTTCTCCATCAATTCTATTGCCTGTGGCAGAAGTGGTACACGTACACCTGTATCTGTTTTCGCCCTGCTTGTAGATATCCAAAGTCCTCCGTCTATACCTGTCACAATTTTGTCTGTGGTAAGTTCAGCGAGTTCAATATAGGAAAGACCTGTGTAGCAGCTATAGAGAAACATATCCCGAACATGCCTCAGCCGTTCAATAGTAAACTCTTTTTTTGCTAATGATATTAGCTCATTGCTGTTTAATGACTCCCGTTCCACTTTATCAAAATGCTTCTTGAAACTAGCGAAGGGATCTTTGGACAGCCAATCGAGTTTAACAGCCATATTTATCATTTTTCGGAGCCTTTCAATATGCTTCATGATTCCGTTATTATTCAGTGGCTTTTGGTGGTCCTTGGGAACATAATTAAAAAGGTAGCGTTCAAAGTCCAGAATAAATTTATACGTAAGCTGTGAAAGGATTAAGTCATTCCTGTAATATTTCTCTCTTAGGAATTTTTCGATATACCGCTGCGTTGTGTAGTAGTTTTTCATAGTTCCCGGAGCAAGTTTAATTTCCTGCTGCTCGTTATGATATTCTATCAGGGATAATAATGTTGGTGCCAAATGATCCGTACCCACTACCTTATCGCGGATTGCAGGTCCATCTATCGCTGAATCATTCAATAACATCTGCTGATATGTATTTATAATCTTTGCCTTGAATTGGTTAAGGAACATGTTAAGTTCAACAGTTTCTTTACGGCTGCCCTTTGCCATTCCTTTTCTTTCATCCCATTCATTTGCGTTTACCGAACGCTTTACGGAAATCTCGGTGCGTTTTCCATTTACTGTAACCCTGGCGCATATTGGCGCCTTGCCTTGCATAGATGTCTTTTGTGTCTTTAAATAAAAGAGCACACCAAATGTTGTAGTAGCTGTTTTCATATCTCAAAAATTTAATGTTCAGATCATTTGCACATTAAATGAGTCCCAAGAAAGCTGGATTTCTGCTGAAAACCGCCCTACCCAGAGATGCATCAAATGTTAAAATTTGAGTACAATAGACTGAAAACGATGGTGTTAAAATGATTTTTGGGACCTAAAGATAAAAAAAGAAAAGGGGTAGCCGAATAGGTCCCATTTTCTTTGATATAACTTGAATATTTTGGAGTCGAATAAAAAAGAAAACCCCTTAAATCCAATGATTTAAGGGGTTTTGACGGCCTTTGAAAGACTTTTGTGTCGGGGTGGCAGGATTCGAACCTGCGGCCTCCTGCTCCCAAAGCAGGCGCGATAACCGGGCTACGCTACACCCCGAAGATGTAATTTTTGTTGTAGTGCCCGAAAGCGGATGCAAAGATATAAATAAATTTGATTTGTAAAAGAAAAAAAGGAAAATAAATAAAACTTATTTTAAGATAGCTATTTCGGATTTATTTTCGAGGTTATTTTTTATAATAAAGTTTACATTTGCAACTCAAAAAAACTATTACTATGTCAAATACAATCGAAAAAATTAAATGCCTTATTATAGGTTCTGGTCCTGCAGGTTATACTGCAGCTATTTATGCGGCTAGAGCTAACATGAATCCAGTGTTATATCAAGGAATGCAGCCTGGTGGTCAGTTGACTACGACTAATGAGGTTGAGAACTTTCCAGGTTATGTTGATGGAGTAACAGGGCCTGAAATGATGATTCAGCTACAAGAACAAGCAAAACGTTTTGGTGCAGACATTCGTGACGGATGGGCAACAAAAGTTGATTTTTCTGGAGATATTCATAAAGTTTGGATTAATGATACAATCGAATTACACTGCGAAACTGTAATTATTTCTACAGGTGCTTCGGCTAAATATTTAGGATTGCCATCAGAACAACACTATTTAAATATGGGTGGTGGAGTTTCTGCTTGTGCGGTTTGCGACGGATTCTTCTACAGAAATCAAGATGTTGTTATTGTTGGAGCAGGAGATTCTGCTTGTGAAGAAGCACATTACTTATCTAAACTTTGTAAAAAAGTAACAATGTTGGTTAGAAGTGAGAAATTTAGAGCTTCTAAAATTATGGAAGAGCGTGTTCGTAAAACTGAAAACATTGAGATTTTAATGAACCATGATACAGTTGAAGTTCTTGGAGATAATAATGTAGTTCATGCTATTAAAGCATTAAATAAAACTACGGGAGAAACTATCGAAATTCCTGCAACTGGTTTCTTTGTAGCAATTGGTCACAAACCAAATACAGATATCTTTAAAGATTATATCACATTAGATGAAACAGGTTACATCGTAAATACTCCAGGAACATCTAAAACGAATGTTGATGGTGTTTTCGTAGCCGGTGATGCCGCTGATAATGTATACCGTCAAGCAATTACTGCTGCAGGTACAGGATGTATGGCTGCATTAGATGCAGAAAGATATTTAGCTTCTAAGGAATAATAAATTCAGGTTTTAGGTTTCTATTTGTTGAAACGCTTAAAACTTTGCTATAAAAAAATCCCAATCTAAATTTTAGATTGGGATTTTTTAGTTTTGTATTCAAATCTTTCTTTCAACTTGAAACCTGAAAGAAAGAAAATCCGAAATAAATTATTTTATCTTCTTAAGCAACTTCGCTTCTTCAGAAAAACGCGTAAGCTGTATTGCTGGATTTCCGTAAAGAGAAATTTCTGCTTTGTCACCTATTGCTAAAGAAACTGTAGTTTCTGCTAGAATACTTCCAACAGCAGAACTTTCAGCAGTTACATTTGCTTCTTTCAAAGTAAGTTTTGCTCCTGTAAAAACAGAATTATTGTCTAATCTAATAGTTGCTTTTTCAGCAATACCTTCTATCGCAGCATTTGCCTTTTGATATAAATCACATTTGAATTTTATAGCAGAAACTAAAGATTTAACAACTGCATTTTTGCTCAACTGTAAGATTCCGTCTTCTGCTTTTAAATTTAATTCTGTCCTTGTTTTATCATCTGCTATAAGAGTGAATTTTTTAGAATTTACATTCAAAAATAGTTTAGAAAAATCAAGACAATTCATTGTGATGTCATCTAGATGTAATTCTTGAATAGCATAAACAACTGCTTCATTTTTAGTAATTACTTTTTTCAACGATTTAGTATAAGTAACTTTTACAGATAATTTCTTGAAAATAGTAGATTCTTTATTAGTATATAATCGAAGCGTTTTTTCTCTTAAATCCATCCCTACAATATCGTGCAGGTTGTCATCGGCTTCAATTTTGATCGCATTTTTTTCTCCTTCTTCCAAGTAAACTTCTAAGTTGTCATCGACTTCAAGAGCGTCAAAACTTCCAATTTCTTGTAATGAAGTGGTAACGATTTTAGAACCTTTTATTTTTTCTCTTTTTTGTGCAAAAGTCAAGGTTGTAACAAATAATAATAAGAGCAGCGCTGTACTTTTTTTCATTAATTCTAGATTTGATTTTGACAAATATAAAAAAATCATCCACTTTTGATGAATGATTTCTTTTATATTTAACAGTTGCTTGTCTAGCTTTTGCTAACGCTTCCTCCAGAAGTTTCAGATTTTTCCACTTTTTTTGGATTACCGCTGTAGTTTACATTTCCACCGCTAGAAGCTTCCGCTTTTAGACTTAAGATTGGATGTACAGAAACTGTTCCTCCGCTGGAAGCATCTGCATGAATATCATTCGCCATTAATTCCTCAGCATCAATACTTCCACCGCTTGAAACAGAAGCGCTAAGGCTTAATGCTTTACCTTTAATTTCTATAGAACCAGCACTTCCTGTATCTATTGAAATTCTGTCCGATTCAATATTCATATCCATTGATGCGGCGCTAGAAAGTTCCAAAGTAATATCTTCACCATGAATAAGTCCGCTAGTTTCAACAGTTGATGCGCTAGACGCTTCAATTCTATTAATTGCAGGCATTTTTACTGTTACCTTTTTTGACGTAATGTTACGGAAAGAGCTGTATTTACATTCAATAATAAGAGTTCCGTTTTCTACTCGAGTAACAATTTCTTTTTGAAGATTATCGTCGGCTTCAACTGTAATTTCTGTTTGGTCAGATTGCTGAATAACTAGATCGATAGCATTGCTTACAGAGATATTTTTAAATTCTCCGTTAACGGTTCTTTTTTCTGTTGTAACATTTCCGCTCCCTTCAATTGCATTCATGTTAAAGTTGCATGAAGCAAATAATAAAGCCGTAATAGTTACAATTATAAATTTCGTAATATGAATGATTATTTTTATCATGGTTTAGTTAATTTTGATTATCACTCCGTTTTTATCAGTAGTTAGTCTTCCTTTAGTTTTTTTTCCGTTTAAAACTTCTTTTCCGTTAATTTTAACCGAAACTTCTTTTATAGTGTCAGCAGGATCAATTTTAGCATCATTAATGGCTTCATTAACATCTTCGTTGATACTATCGTAGTCAATTTCATCATTGTTTTCATCAGCAGGGCAGTTCAAACATTTTACTTTAGACCCGATAACTTTATAGTTGTAATCTCCTTTATAATTTAATTCGAAGAAATTGTCATCCGAATTGTAATAATCTCTAACAGAAGAATCTGGTTTAATTAGTTGTCCTTCTGGAAGATAAAGGTAAATATCAACTTCTTGACCTCTAAATTTATTTTTAACATCTGTCAGAAAATAGTTATCCAAAATTAAATGATTTCCGTTAACTTGAAACTTGTAATTAATTTTTTCTGCTCTTTTTTTAGCATTTGTAAAAGAGTTTCCTCTTGCACTTTTTTCGATCTGCATAAATGGAGTCGATTCGTCTGTATGCAATACATGTATACGTACATCATTAGAATAAATCAGTTCATTATTTGCAGAATCTTGTACAAATTCAAATTCTCTATAGTGGTTCAAGCTTTTTGTATAGTAATCATTATACTTGAATTTAATATATAAAGTATCAGTTGGTTTAATTGCTAGAACTTTTTTCTCTACTACTTTATTATCGTATGAAATTTCAGTAGCCTGTTTGATTCCAATACTAGTAAGAATTGCAATAGATATAATCCAAAGAGCTAAAAGCGTATATTTTGTAATATTCCCGATTGATTTTAAATTTGGAGATAACAATTTAAATCCTAAAAGTGTTAAGAAGAAAAATGGAATTCCAATTGCAAAGAACATTAATAATCCAAATGACCAAAGCGGATATTCTGTAAAGTTTCCCGCTTCAATAAAATTTTGCCAAGGGAAATCGATAAAAATGTTAGTTCCTAGAGTAAAAACCCCAATCAATAACATGATCAAAGTTGAAAGTCCTGCTATAATTAGAATCACACCTAAAAACTTAGCAAAAATTTTAAAAACTGTCATGACAAAGTCTCCAAATGAACTACTTATTCTCTCAGCTCCCGACTTTACTTGGTTTCCCATTTTATCATAATCTGCATTTTTGAATTTTTCAGAAAGCGTATCAATTTCTTCACGAACTTTTTTTTCGATGTTCGAAATCGTTACTGGCTCTCCTGTCATTTCTAATTTTTCAGAAGTTGTAACAGCTTCAGGAGTTACAATCCAAAGAACGAAATAAGCTAAGATTCCTGTTCCAAAACCTGCAAAAACGAAGATTAAGAATATGATTTTAATCCAAACAGCATCAATTCCAAAATAATGTCCTAAACCTGTTGCTACACCACCAATCATACCTTTTTCTTTATCGCGATATAATTTTTTGTGTTTTCTTGGGCCGTAATTATTGAAAGATTGGTTTGCGTTTTCTTCATCTTCAATTCGGTAATCTTCTGGCTGACCCATTACTGCAATCACTTCGTCAACATCTTTCAGTCCAACAACATGTTTTTCGCTTTTTTGTTTTTCTGTCAACAATTCAGAAACACGCATTTCGATATCTTTAATAATTTCATCTTGACCAGAAGAGTTGTTAAGTGATCGTTTTATAGCGTCAAAGTAGCGTGTCAATTTTAAGTATGCATCTTCATCGATGTGAAAAAACATCCCGCCTAAGTTAATATTTACTGTTTTGTTCATGACTTATTGATTTTGATTGGTGATTAGATTTACGGCGTCAGATAATTCTGTCCAAGTGCCGCTAAGTTCGTTTAAAAAAGTTTGTCCTATTTCGGTTAATCCGTAATATTTTCGTGGCGGCCCTGAGGTCGATTCTTCCCAGCGATAATTTAGTAAACCGTCATTTTTTAATCTAGTTAACAACGGGTAAACTGTTCCTTCTACAACTAGTAATTTTGCGTTTTTTAAAGTGTCTAATATTTCAGATGTATATGCGTCTTTTTCTTTTAGAACTGATAAGATGCAAAACTCAAGAACACCTTTGCGCATCTGTGCTTTTGTGTTTTCAATGTTCATAATTTCATTTTGTTTTTTTTTGATTGAACAATTCGTTTTTTGATTGATGATGATTTGATTGATGATTGATTTCGAAACGTATATGATTTGATTGATGTTTCGGCTATAACTTTTAATTTTTTCGTTTTACTTTACAAAAGGAATCGTAAGCGGATATTTGTATAATTCTCCGTTTGAAGCTTTTATTGAAGCATAAATCACTAAAAAGAATTCAACAAATTTCAAAACTGCAAAAAGAACGACAGCTGTAATTCCGACACTTAAAATTCCAATGTTTGCTTGAATGTTGAAATTTCTGATTACAAAATCGTCGTCATTAAAAACAGCTTCTATTGGAAGATTCTGCAAGAAAACTGTAATAAAAATTGGAATAGCAATAAGTGCTAAAATTAAAGAGTAAAGCAAAATGCTTAACTGAAAGTTCAAAGCCTGTTTTCCGTGATGATCTGCAAATTCAGATTTGTCTTTGTAACTAGTCCAAATTATTAGCGGAAAAATATAGTTCCCAAACGGAATTATATATTGGCTTAAAGTGCTCAAATGAGTAAATGCTGCTGTATTCTTTTCTGATGTTTTTTCCATGATTAGTGGTGTTGTTGTTTCCATGATTAAAAGTATATAGTAATTTCTTATGCAAATATATGGCTAAAAAACAGTATCTTGTTTTACATAGTACTAATTATTAACAAAAATTTAACAAATTTAAAACTGTGAAATTGACTTTAAATTGTTGAAAATCATTCGAAATGCTTATGTTTATTGGCTTCGTTTTGTTAATTTAATAATTTATTGTGCGTGCATAGTTTTTTTGTATTTTTACATAAAAAAATAAATCATATGGCACTTTCGGTATCAAAACTTAATAAATTCGTCTTATTCAAATTGCCTTCTGCATACTTTTGCGGAGTACGTGTAAAAGATATAAACAATAGCAGTTGTACAGTAACGGTAAAACACAGATGGATCAATCAGAATCCGTTTAATTCTATGTATTTTGCAGTTCAAGCGATGGCGGCAGAGTTAACAACTGGAGCTTTGGTAATTTCTCAGATTCAACAGAGCGGTAGAAAAATCTCTATGTTAGTTGCCAACAACAAAGGTAACTTTACAAAAAAAGCAACGGGAAGAATTACATTTGTTTGCAACGATGGCCATTTAATTGCCGATGCTATAAAAAGAACAATTGAAACCGGAGAAGGACAGACATTTTGGATGAAATCTATTGGAACAAATGAAGAAGGTGTTCAGGTTTCTGAAATGGATTTTGAATGGAGTGTTCGTTTGAAATAAAATAAAAACTTTAAAATATTAATAAAGGCCTGTTGAGAAACAGGCTTTTTTTGTGCGTAAAACGATTTTGTTTTTAACTATTTGAAATTCAGCGCATATTTGATTTTGTTAAATTTTCTTTTGTAAATTTATTTGAAAATTATTCAGCTAAAACTCTAATATTTTAGTGTTTTCATTCCGTCTTCATGTTGAGATACTACTTTTATATTCTAAATTGAGCTTTATATTTGTAGGAAAAATACACTGTTATTTTTGTGTGTGAAATAATTAATTCATTCAAAAAAAAAAGAATTTATGGAGGAAAAAAGACAAATATTTCAAACAGAGACAAAAAAACGTTGGAAAACATTTAAATGGTCTAGCCGACTTATTTTGTTTCTTCTTATTTTAATGGTTCCGATTTTTTTCATCACTTTAAAAAGAGGATTAAAACCAGAACTACCACTTTTAGCAAATAAATCAACTGCGGGAAAAACTCTCAATAATCCGATTGTTCCAAAAGAATTAAGCGCAAAAGAATTAAAAAAGTTTAAAGGATTCGATTATTTTTTAAGATCAAAATCAAGAGTTGAGAAACTCGCAAATCAACCTCGTGTAACTAAAACGGCTACCGAAGTTCGAGCAGCTTTCTTGGTAGACTGGGATCCGCAAAGTTTATTTTCACTTCAAAAAAATGTAGATAAACTGAATATGGTAGTTCCAGAATGGTTTTTTATTGATCCAAAAACAGATTTGCTGAAAACCGAAATTGATACCGCAGCGCTTAAAGTTATGAAAAAAGCGAAGGTAAAAATTCTTCCGTTAATTAATAATATCAATGAATCTTTGGGCGAAGGAGATTTTGATGGTGATTTGATTCATCGAATCCTTCACGATAAGTCAAAAAAAGAAAGACTTATAAATGATATTGTAAAAGTTTTGGATAAATACAAACTGCAGGGAATTAATATCGATTTTGAAGAATTTAAAGAGAATAGTGATGAGCCCATAATCGCTTTTCAGAAAGAATTATATGAAAAATTGCATCCGCTTGGCTATTTGGTTTCGCAAGATATAATGGCTGGCGATGAAGATTTTAATGTCAAAGAATTGTCAAAGTATAATGATTATATGTTTTTAATGGCCTATGATGAGCATTATGCGAGCAGTGTTCCAGGTGAAATAAGCAGTCAGAAATGGATTGAAAGAATTGTAGATAAAACAGCTAAGGAAATTCCGTCAGACAAAATTATTCTTTGTTTTGCCGGCTATGGTTATGATTGGGAAGAAAAAGAAGAGGGAGAAACCATTACTTATGATCAGGCAATTGCAATTGCAAAACAGCATAATTCCACTATAAAATTTGATAATAATACCTACAACAACTCTTTTAAGTATACAGATAGTAATGGCAAAAAACACGAAGTTGATTTTGAAGATGCGGCAACTAATTTTAATACTATCAGATTTAGTGATGAATATGGTTTGGCAGGAACGGCCTTATGGCGCTTAGGAAGCGAAGATCAGCGTTTATGGAGTTATTACCAACGTAGTCTGACAAACGAAAGTATCAGTAAAAAGCCTTTTGATTTTAATGTAATGAAACGTGTCAATACTAGAATCGAAAGTCCTGCATATATTGGCGATGGCGAAATATTGAATGTAATCGCCGATCCTGCACCAGGAAAAATTGACTTGGAAATTGATAAAGACGATAATATTATTACAGAACAAAAATATGTAGAATTGCCAACTAAATACGTAATAAGTAAGTTTGGAAATGTTCACAAACAAGTGATTCTGACTTTTGACGACGGCCCAGATCCTACTTATACACCACAAATATTAGATATTTTAAAAAGAGAAAAAGTACCTGCCGTATTTTTTGTTATTGGTATTCAAGCCGAAGACAATATTCCTTTGCTGCAAAGAATTTATAATGAAGGACATGAAATAGGTAATCATACTTTTACCCATCCAAATATTGCTTTGGTAAGTCCAGAAAGAGCTTCAGCCGAAATGGAAACGACAAGATTGTTGATTGAAGCTGTAACAAGACGAAGCACAGTACTTTTTAGAGCACCTTACAATGCAGATGCAGAACCTACAACCGAAGCAGAATTAAAACCAATTGCATTAAGTAAAGCTCAAAATTATTATTCTGTTGGAGAAAGTATTGATCCTAACGATTGGGAGAAAGGTGTTAGTGCCGATTCGGTTTATGTTAGAACCATAAAACAATACGAGGCAAATCCTGATAAAGGAATTATTTTACTTCATGATGCGGGCGGAAACAGACAAGCAACTGTTGAAGCTCTGCCTAGAATTATTAAATATTTTAAAGATAGAAATATTCAGTTTACGACAGTTTCGCATTTACTAGGCAAAACCAAAGATCAAATTATGCCTAAAGCAAAAGGCCAGTTTATAAGTTTAGATAATTTTATTTTTGATTTTGGATATTGGTTCGGGCATTTTATTACGGCTACATTTTGGGTTGCTATTTTTCTAGGCTTTTTGAGAATTGCGTTAATGGCAATTATGGCTTTTCTGAAAAAATGGCGTGATCATAAACATCCTCCAGTTTATAAGACAAATGATAAAAGTCCTAAAGTTAGCATAATTGTTCCGGCATATAATGAGGAAATAAATGCTGTAAAAACAATTGAAAATTTATTGGGACAAGATTACCCAGATTTTGATATTGTTTTTGTGGATGATGGATCTAAGGATAAAACTTTTGCCATGATTAATGAAGCTTTCGCGAATAATTCAAAAGTCAAAGTACACACAAAACCAAATGGTGGAAAAGCTTCGGCACTAAACTACGGAATTTCATTAACAGAAAATGAGTATGTCGTTTGTATTGATGCCGATACACAACTAAAAACCGATGCGATTTCACAATTAATGAAAGGTTTTACAATGCAATTAAAAGACAACCAAGAAATTGGGGCTATTGCTGGAAACGTAAAAGTTGGCAACGAAAACACGATGCTTACAAGATGGCAAAGCATAGAATACACCACTGCCCAAAATTTTGATAGAAGAGCTTTTGATTTGATTAACGGAATTACAGTTGTTCCTGGCGCAATTGGAGCCTTTAAAAAAAATGCAATAGAAAAAGCAGGAGGTTTTACAACTGATACACTTGCAGAAGATTGTGATTTGACCATACGTATTCTAAGAAACGATTATCATATTATAAATTGCATTGAAGCAGTTGCGGTGACAGAAGCTCCTGAAAGTTTGAAGGAATTTATGAAACAACGTTTTCGATGGAGTTATGGAATTATGCAGGCTTTTTGGAAAAACAGAGATGCGTGTTTTAATCCGAGATATAAAGGTTTGGGAATGGTTGCTTTGCCCAATATTTTGATTTTTCAAATCGTTTTACCCATTTTTGCGCCTTTGGCAGATTTAGTTCTTATTGTAAGTTTGATTTGGAATCACAACGATTCAGACAGTCTTCATAAAATCCTGATTTATTATATTGCTTTTATGCTAGTTGATATGTTAGTTAGTGTTGTGGCCTTTGTTTTTGAAAAAGAAAAACTCACAAAGCTAATTTGGTTGATTCCGCAACGATTTGTGTACAGACAATTAATGTATGTGATTTTATTTAAAGCGTTGAGAAAAGCTTTAAAAGGTGAAAGCCAAAGTTGGGGAGTATTAACAAGAACAGGAAATGTTGCGACTGTGAAATAGTTTTTTTTACCCACAAATTAAAAGGATGTAAAAGATTTCTCTATGAAGATTAAAAAAAAATCTTTTCTAATTCTTTTAATCCGTGGCAAATAAATACAAAAAAAGACCTCAAATAGTTGAGGTCTTTTTCTTGAAATAAATTTCAGTTTATTTTTTAACGCAACAAGATTTTTTATCTTTTTTATCTGTTGTTTTTTTGCAACAAGATTCTTTTTTTGTTTTGTCTTTTGTAGCTGGTTTTGTTTCTTGAGCAATTACTCCAATTGAGAATAAGGCAGCTGTCATTACAGTGATAACTTTTGTCATTTCGATTAAATGTTTTTTGTGTTAGAGATTATAATTGGTAGTCAAATATAGAAAGATTTCGTTGAGTTGATTCTTACAAAAAGTTAATGTTTTTATAATTAATAATTCAAATTAACTCCAAATCCAATACCCATGTCACTATCGTAATGTGTTGTGATTCCGAAGTTTCGGGCAACGATATATTTTAAACCAGCTATATATTCTTTGTCGGTATTCCACATTAGATTCATACGAAGACGTTTTGAAAGAGGAATATCTTTTCGTTCAAATTGCAGGCGGACATTTCCATCTGTATATACTTCGACTTGCGCTTTTATGAGCATTGGCAAAGTATATTCAAGACCAGCGCTAAAAACCGAACGATTGTCTTTGGTATTTTTCTGTCCAAAAAGATTTTGTTCCTGTTCGTCTATTCCCATTCTTCGGTAACGCCAGTCAAAACCAATAAAAGGCATCAGCCACTGATTTTTTCCAATATATCTTCCAATGTGAGTTTCAGTTTCGTAACCATGTTCATTATTATAACCCAATCTCCATTCGGTTCCAATACTCCATCTTGTGTTGCTGAACATTGCTTCACCGTCGTTTCCGTTAGATGCAAAATCATTTTCAGCCATAAAATGAAACATACGGTCATCCATTTTCAGCATTTTAAAAGCCATTTCTGGATGATGAATTAACGGATTTGGCGCTGAGTTTTCATAAGTAAAAATTCTTCCCATCCCAGCCATCATGTGGTATAAAATATGACAATGAAAAAACCAGTCGCCATCGGCATTTGCCTGAAATTCGATCGTATCGGTTTCCATTGGCATAATGTCAATCACATTTTTCAATGGAGAATAATCGCCATGTTCGTTTAGAATTCTAAAATCGTGACCGTGTAAATGCATTGGGTGGCGCATCATCGAGCCATTGTATAATACAATACGAACATTTTCTCCTTTTTTAATTAGAATTTTATCCGTTTCAGAAACCACTTTATTATCCAAACTCCAAACATAACGATTCATATTTCCAGAAAGCGTAAAACGTAATTCTTTGACAAGTGCATCTTTCGGAAGATTCGTTTTAAAAGGAGATTTCAGCATTCCGTAATTCAAAGTCACAATTTCTGAAGTTTCAGTGCTGTCACTTTCCATTTTCATGTCTTCCATATTATGATTAGAATGATCCATTTTAGGTTTTGAATTTTCATCTTCGCCCGAAATTTCTGGATACATTACGGCATTCATATCCATTTTATTCAAAGTCATATTCATGCCCATATCGTTCATTTCGCCGTTCATTTTCATCATATCGTTCATCATTTTCATGCCTTCAAAATATTTTAGTTTTGAAAGATGATGAATAGGCTGTTTTTCTCCATTTCCTAAAAACAAAGACGCAGATCCTGTTCTGTCTTCGGCTGTAGCCAAAAAGGCAAAAGATTTGTTGTCTTCAGGAATTGTAACCACAACATCATAAGTTTCAGAAACCGCAATAATCAAGCGATCGACTTCTACAGGTTCAACATCATTTCCGTCACTGGCAACAACGGTGATTTTCCCTCCGCCATAAGTCAGCCAAAAATAACTTGATGCGCCTCCGTTGGCAATTCGTAAGCGGACTTTTGAACCTGGTTTAAGGTCTGAAAACTGCTGTTCATTTTTACCATTGATTAGAAACTTTTCATAATAAACATCACTGACATCCATGGCGTTCATTCGTTTCCATTCGTTGGTTACTTTGGTCGAAAAATGTCCTTGTTTGATAGCCTCGGCATAACTTTGTGTTGTTCCTTTTTTAATCGCAAACCAATCATTTGCATTATGAAGCATTCGCTGAATATTCTCTGGTTTTAAATCTGACCATTCGCTTAAAATAACTGGAATAGTAGGTACATCGTCAATGCCTTTTCTAATAGTTGAATCGTCTTTTTTCTTGTTGATGATAAAAAGTCCGTATAAACCAATTTGTTCCTGCAAACCAGAATGGCTATGATACCAATAAGTTCCATTCTGAATAATCGGAAAAGTATATTTATGAGTTGTTCCAGGTTCAATAGGCATTTGAGTCAAGTACGGAACACCATCTTCCTTATTCGGCAGAAATAATCCGTGCCAATGCATTGAAGTCGTTTCTTTTTTGAGTTCGTTATGAACATAAATTTCTGCAATATCGCCTTCAGTAAAAGTTAGCGTCGGCATCGGAATTTGTCCGTTTACAGCTATCGCACGTTTTTCTTTGCCCGAAAAATTCACAATCGTATCGCGAACATGCAAATCATAACGCACTACTTTTTGCGCCTTTAGCTGAAAAGCGATTAAAAATAGTATAAGTATATATTTGATCTTAATCATTAGCTTATAATTTTAAATTTCTCAATCGCAACGCATTTACGATTACAGATACAGAACTCAAACTCATGGCAACTGCAGCCAACATCGGCGAAAGCAAGATTCCTAAAAATGGATATAAAATTCCTGCTGCAATTGGAACGCCCAAAGTGTTATATATAAAAGCAAAGAATAAATTCTGTTTGATATTTGACATTACAGCATGGCTGAGGTTTTTAGCTTTTACAATTCCGTTTAAATCGCCTTTAACCAAAGTAATTTTAGCGCTTTCGATTGCAACATCTGTTCCTGTTCCCATGGCAATTCCGATGTTAGATTGCGCTAAAGCCGGAGCATCATTGATTCCGTCTCCCGCCATGGCAACAATTTTTCCTTGAGCTTGAAGACGTTCAATTTCTTTTAATTTATCGTGTGGAAGACAATCTGCTTTAAACGAACTCAAATGCAAATGTTCGGCAACTGCTTTTGCAGTATTGTGGTTATCTCCCGTCATCATGATAACCTCAACGCCCTGATCGATTAATTCTTTGATCGCTATTGCACTGTTTTCTTTAATGGCATCAGTAATGGCAACATAACCTAAAACAACATTTTCAATTGCGATGTACGAAATAGTTTTTCCTAAATTTTGTTCGGCAGTTACTTTTTGTTCTAAATCAGAAGAAACAGAAGCACCGATTTCGTCCATTAATTTTTTATTTCCTAAGCCAACTTTCTTGTTTTCGATTGTTCCTAAAACACCTTTTCCTGCAATAGTTTCAAAACCTTGAACTTCTTTTAAAGTACTATTTTTTGCTTTCGCGAAATTAACTACGGCTCGCGCCAAAGGATGCTCGCTGTGCTGATTTAACGAAGCAATATTTTGAAGCAGAAAATCTTCCTCATTAGTAACCGAATAGACTTTTTCTACAGATGGTTTTCCTTCTGTAATGGTTCCTGTTTTGTCGGTAATTAAAACATCAATTTTATTCATGTTTTCTAGAGCTTCGGCATTCTTTATTAAAATTCCGTTTTGAGCGCCTTTTCCAACACCAACCATAACCGACATTGGAGTTGCCAACCCAAGCGCACAAGGACAAGCGATAATTAAAACAGCAATAGCATTAATTAATCCGTAGACATAAGCGGGTTCTGGACCAAATTTCGCCCAAGCAAAAAAGGTTAAAACCGAAATAATAACAACAGTTGGGACAAAATATTTAGAAACTCGATCGGCTAATTTTTGAATTGGAGCGCGAGATCTGCTAGCGTCATTTACCATTTGAATAATTTGAGCAAGCATCGTTTCTGAACCCACTTTTTCGGCAATCATTACAAATGATTTTGTTCCGTTTATTGTTCCAGAAATTACGGCATCTCCTGTTTTTTTATCAACTGGAATAGGTTCTCCAGTTATCATCGATTCATCTATACTGCTTTCGCCAGTAGTTATTTTTCCGTCAACCGGAATTTTTTCTCCTGGTTTTACACGAAGTAAATCGCCCTTTTTAATGTTATGAATAGAAATTACTTTGTCAATTCCGTTTTCAACTAAAGTCGCTTCAGTTGGCGCTAATTTTAATAATTCTTTAATTGCACCATTAGTTTGCCCGTGAGCTTTGGCTTCCAATAATTGTCCTAATAAAACTAAAGTGATAATTACGGTTGCGGCTTCAAAATACAAATGAATGGTTCCGTGATGAGATTTGAATTCGGAAGGAAAAATGTCAGGGAAAAACATTCCGACAATACTAAATAGAAAAGCAACACTTGTTCCAATTCCGATTAGTGTAAACATATTTAAGTTCCAAGTGACAATCGATTTGTAAGCGCGGACAAAAAACATCCAGCCAGCATAAAATAAAACAGGAAGTGAAAATAGAAACTGAACCCAATTCCATTTTTCGATAGACATTATATTGTAAAGCGGATTATTTGGAATCATTTCTGACATTGAAATGATGAAAATTGGAAGTGTAAACAAAATCGCGATTTTCATTTTTTTCAATAAATCAGAATAGGTTTTGTTTTCTTCGTTTTCAGAGGCTTGCATTGGAACTAAATCCATTCCACAAATTGGACAATCTCCTGGTTCGTTCGAAACGATTTCTGGATGCATCGGACACGTAAATTGTGTTGCTGTTATAGCAACTTGAGGTACTAAATCCATTCCGCAAACGGGACAGTCTCCGGGTTTGTTATACGTTTTGTCGCCTTCGCAGTGCATTGGACAGTAATAAACGCCGTTTGCACTATGCTGGTGTACTTTTTTAGTTTCTGTTTTATGATGATTATGATCGTGATTCTCTTTTTTATGGCCAGAGCAGCAAGATTTAGCTTCGCCGTGATTTTTAGGAGAATCCATTTCAATACTATAATTTCCGGCAGCAGCTAAAACTTCTTGAAATTTTTCTGTCGGAACATGTTTTTCCATTGTAATCGTAGCCATTGGCGGATTTAGAGTCACTTCTGCCTGAACGCCTTCAACTTCGTTTAGAGTTTTTTCGACTTTAGTTCGGCATCCGTTGCACGACATTCCTGAAATTATATATTGATGAGTCATTGTATTGGTTTTTTAAGTATTACAATGCAAATTTCCGAAGTATCTGTGAGTTCGGTTTGTAGAATTTTGGGAATGATTTGTAAGATTTACTAAATGCTGTCTTTTTAACGCAGAGAGCTCAAAGAATTTACGCAAAGAGCACTAAGTTTTGTTTGTTTAAAGATTAGAGAGTTCTCAAAGCTTTGCGCATAAAAAGTTAGCCACAGATTAAAAAGATTAACACAGATTTTTGAAATCCTTTTTAATCCTTTAATCTGTGGCTAAAAATCTTTGCTCCCAGTAGCTATCGGGATTGCGTAAACCTTAGCATCTTTGCGGTTAAAAAACTACAAATTCTCGATCTGAATACGCTTATTATCTTTCAATTGTTTAAATGAAGTAGGAGTGTAGCCAGTAATTTTTTTGAATTGATTGCTCAAATGCGCTACGTTGCTGTAATTGAGGATATCGGCAATTTCGCTTAACGAAAGCTCGTTGTAAATCAGTAATTCTTTTACTTTTTCGATTTTCTGATTGATAAAATACTTTTCGATTGTGGTGTTTTCAATTTCAGAAAATAAATTGCTTAACGAATTATAATCTTGATTTAAATTTTCTGCGAGATATTCTGATAGGTTGATTTTTAAATCATTGTTTTTATGATGAACCAAATCTACAATCAGGTTTTTTATTTTTTCGACTGTTTTCGTTTTTTTATCATCGAGTAGATCAAAACCCAAAGATTGCAGGTTTTCTAATAAAATTTCTTTTTGCAAATCGTTGATTTCTTCCTGTAGTTCAACTTCTCCTAATTCTACAGAAATAGGTTGAAGTCCGAGTTTTTCGAACTCAGACTTCACCACCATTTTGCATCGGCTGCACACCATATTTTTGATGTAAAGCTTCATATTTATTTGATTGTTTCTACCACATTTCCGCAAGTCAGCATCGAAGAACCATAATAAGGGTTTTTAACTGCTTTTTCTTTGCTTAACCAATCAGCGTCTGCCATTGGGCAATATTGTTTGTAGATTGGCTGTTCTGGATTAGAAACTTTTATTAAATCGTAAGTGCTTTTAGACAATGATTTAAAAGTCTCGCGTTGTTTTTTAAGATCTGTTGTAGCTGAAATACTTTTAGCGTCAGCAGTTAATTTCTTTACCACTTTCATCCAAACCGTATGTTCGTTGCTTTTTAATTTGTCCATTTTTACGGCAGTAATAGCAGTCAATAAAGTTGCAGCTTTTGCTGAAGTTAATTTGCTATCACTTTTTATAAGTGCATCTTTAACATCAAAATAAGCATCATAAACAGATTGAAGCTGATTTGCGTCAACGACTTCTGTAGTTCCTGATTCTAATTTTATTGTATTTGCTTGAATATTGTTTGCACTAAATAATGCGGTTAGTACTGTTGCTAAAGCTATGATTGATTTTTTCATTGTATATAATATTTGGTAAAGGATTTATTTTCCTTTAAAATTAATTAAAAATTTCGTTTTAAAAAAGACCCAATATGGGCTGTCATAAATGCGATAATTATATTTTCGGCTTCAGCCAAATAGAAGTAAATCCCGCAGAAATAGTAGAATTACTGTAAGATGAAATCGCATTTTTTAAAGAAAAATTGAAAACGTCATTTTGCAAATCAAGATCGGTTGAAGTTAAAATAACGAATTGTAACGCAGAAGTTGTGCAGCCAGAATGACGGCATTTTCCATCACAATTGTGTTTTTCTTGTTTTGAAGTTTTCTTTTCGCAGCATTTTTTAGAACAGCTGTTTTCTTCTTTAGAAACAATTTCTTTGTGATTCCCGATATTACATGCGTAGGTATAACTCGGATTCAAAAAGAAACTAAGTGTTATAAAAAGCAATATTATGTGGGTTTTCTGTTTCAAAGAAATTGTTTTTGAGGTACAAATTTAGATAAAAATGTGTGAGGAAATCACTTTTTAAGATTTCGCTAACTACAGTTTCTTAAAATCAGTCGGTTTCATGTTTTTGCGTTTTTTGAAATAATTCGTCAAATGACTTTCGTCTGTAAAGCCAAATTCGTACGCAATTTGTTTAATCGGCAATTGATTGTTATGAAATCTTTTTTCGATTAAAGTCGTTCTCAAATTATGAATGTATTCTCTATAACTTATGCTGAAAGTTCTTTTGAAATAAGCACTAAAGTAGGTTTGAGCAATATTAAAATGTTCCGCAATGACTTTTACTTGAACTAATTTTGGCTGATATATATTTTGATGAATATAATTGGCAATTTGCTCATTATCCAAATGTGTCGATTGCATCTGTAGATTCATACCGCGAATCGTTTCTTTAATTAAGCCAAAAATGGAAAGAATCTGATAGAAAACAATTGGAGAAGAAGTAACATCAATATAGCGATCGTATGTTACAATATTTTCAACCGTATTTTTCAAGATGGTTTTGCAAGGTTCGTCAAACTTTAAAACCGTTTCTTTTAAGATTTTATCTCGCATGAAACTTTCGGGAGTATTTACGAGAAATTCATCACAAGTTAGATTTTGTTTGGAATTGAAATAATTATCAGTGAATTTGATAAAAATGAATCGTGTACTTTTCTTTATATCGAAATAATGTTCGTCGTCTGGCGAAATCACAAATAAGTCTCCAGCTTTGTATGGAAGCAGGTTGTTATTCAAATGATGAATGCCACTCCCTTTCTTTATATAAATGATTTCATAATAGGTATGAGTATGTGGAGGAAGATGAAATTTCTCTTCTTCAAATTCATCAAGAACAAGTGTTTTAAACTGATTTAATTTAGGCATAACTTAAATGTACAATTTTATGTCGCAAATTTACAATTTTTTTAAAGGTTAACGGTGTTAATTTTGCATCGTAGAAATCTATTCCTTTCTACAATAAATCAAAATGAAAAAAAGTCTTATTGCACTCTCTTTAGGAGGGTTAACTATTGGTATTACAGAATTTGTAATGATGGGATTACTCCCAGATATTGCTTCAGATATGAAAGTCTCGATTCCGGTTGCTGGATATTTAATTTCGTCTTATGCACTTGGAGTTGTTATTGGAGCGCCTTTATTAGTAATCGCAGGAAGAAATTATGCGCCTAAAAAAATGCTTTTAATTTTGGCTTTAATGCTGGCAGTTTTTAATGCATTGTCAATTATAGCTCCTGATTATAATGTTCTATTTGCTTCTCGATTTTTATCTGGATTGCCGCACGGAGCATTCTTTGGAGTGGGAGCGGTAGTCGCAAGCCGTTTGGCAGACAAAGGAAAAGAAGCACAGGCAATTTCTATAATGTTTGCTGGTTTAACGATTGCTAATTTAATAGGTGTCCCAATTGGTACTTATATAGGTCACCACTTTATTTGGCGTTATACCTTTGTATTAATTGCGATTGTTGGTCTGTTGACCTTTTTGGCAATTTATTTATGGATGCCGAATCTTGAAAAAGGTGAAAGCGTGAATATGAAAACACAACTTCAGTTTTTTAAGAAAACAGAAGCATGGTTAATTATCGGAATTACGGCAATTGGTTTTGGAGGTCTTTTTGCTTGGATCAGTTACATTGCTCCTTTATTAATTAATGTATCAAAATTTTCACCAGAAGATGTTTCTACAATTTTAATCTTAGCAGGATTAGGAATGGTTGTCGGTAATTTTGTCGGAGGAAAATTGGCAGATAAATATTCGCCAGCACCAACCGTACTTGCGTTACTATTTGTAATGGTACTTGATTTGTTGATGGTCTACTTTTTCTCTTTCAATCAATATATTTCATTGTTTTTGACATTCTTAACAGGAGCAATTTCTTTCTCTGTTATTGCGCCAATTCAGATGCTTATGATTAAGACAGCCAAAGATGCAGAGATGATTGCATCAGCAGCGCTTCAAGGAAGTTTTAATATCGGGAATGCTTTAGGAGCTTTCTTAGGAGGACTGCCTTTAGCGGCTGGTTATAATTTTGCTTCACCTAATCTTATTGGTATTGCAATGGCTATGACCGGAATGGTGATTACATTTATATTGATGAGGTTACATCAAAAACAAATGCATGTGCAAGCTGCATAATTTTAAAATATATTCTTTTTAAGGCCCTTAACGTTTGTTTAAGGGCTTTTTTTATGTCTTCAATGAATCAATTAGCTTAAAAATGTCTTTTCGTTGGCTAATGATTTTACTTCTATAGTCAGAAAATACTCTTTAAAAGAAATCTCTTTTTTATTCTGTCTTTAAAATTTTTTAGGATCTTTTTAACTTTTTAAGTGTAAAACCAACACATAATAAGTTTCGCAATGTATGTTCATGTAATCGATTGTTTTTTTTGTAAAAATCGAATCAAATGAACGATTAATAATAATATTATTAATATTTTATATTGATATAAATTACATATGTTACATAAAAAAGCAATAAAATTTCTAATATGTAATTTTTTTTATGAAATTTTTGGGAAATTTTATTTTTCGTTTAAAAAAAATATCTATGTTTGTGTAATCGATTACAACTTTTTTTACATAGTTCGAAAACGATTAAGTAAAAGAGAAGTAAAATGAGGAAGAATAAAGATTTACTTCGGTGATAAATAAAATACTGTTAAAATAAAAACCACAAAAATTAACCATAAATGAATTGAAAGTAACCACAAAAAACCACTTAAACCACAAAGAAAAACCATTTAATAACTTAAACAATCAACCATGAACTTTAAAGAATTATTAAACAAAGGAGCAAACTTTTGCTTTAAACTTGTTTTCTTACTGTGCTTATTGATCGGTAGTCAAATACACGCGCAGGGCACAACGATAGAGGGAACCGTGAAGGATGCCGCGGGACTTTCTCTTCCTGGGGTAAACGTCTTAGAAAAAGGAACTAAGAACGGAACTTCTACCGATTTTGACGGGCATTATAAATTAAAGCTTACTAATCCGAAAGCAGTCTTAAGCTTTTCTTTCATAGGATTTAAAAGCATTGACATTTCTGCAGACGGAAAAACAAAAGTAAACGCAACAATGTCTGAAGATTCTAATAACTTAAATGAAGTTGTTGTAATTGGATATGGAACATCTAAGAAATCTGATTTGACTGGAGCAGTTGCTACATTTTCTGGAAGTGAAGTTCGTAAAATTCCAGTGCCAAACGTAGCTGAGGCATTAACAGGACGTATTGCCGGAGTATCGGTAAGTAGTTCTGAAGGTTCTCCAGATTCAAACGTTCAGATAAGAATTCGAGGAAATGGATCTTTAAGTCAAGATGCTTCTCCATTATATATCGTAGATGGATTTCCGGTAAATAATATTAATGATATTTCTTCTTCTGACATTGAAACGATGACAGTTTTGAAAGATGCATCATCTACTGCAATCTATGGTTCTAGAGGAGCTTATGGAGTTATTATTGTTACAACTAAAAAAGGTAAAGATGGTAAAATAGCAGTAAATTATAATATGTTCTACGGAATGAAAAAGCTGGCTAATACTATCGATGTTACATCTCCAGAAGATTACGTAAAATGGCAGTATGAGTATGCTTTACTAGATCAAAGCGATAAAACTATTTTGAGTAATCCAAGTTCTTATACTAAGTATTTTGGTAATTGGCAGGATTATGATATGTACAAAGGTATGAAAGGTAATAACTGGCAAAAGCAAGTTTTTGGACGTACTGGAGAAGTGCAGAGCCGTGATTTATCTATTCGTGGTGGAAGTGATAAAATGAACTATAACTTCAATTATGCACATTATGATGAAAAAGCAATTATGCTTGGATCAGATTTTAAAAGAAACAATTTATCTCTTGCTTTAAATAGTAAAGCTTCTGATAAAGTAGATTTAAGTTTTACAGTACGTTACTCTGATACTGAAATTAACGGTGCCGGTATGAATGAGCAAAATGAAGCTTCTTCTGCAGATTCTCGTTTAAAAAATATTGTGGGGTATGCACCAATTCCTATTCCAGGTTTAACGACAGACGATACAGACGAAGCGGTTTCTAACAATTTAACACATCCTTTTGTTGCTATTACAGACAACAACCGTCAGCAGTTTAGAAAGAACTTTAATACATTGGGAAGTTTTTCTTGGAAACTTACTTCAGATTTAATATTCAAAACAGAATTAGGTTTAGATAATTACAACTTCCAAGATTATCGTTTCTATGGTCGTACAACGTATTATGTAAAAAATAATCCTGCAGCCGAAAGACAAGGTATGCCTGCATTGATAATGTCTGATAGAAAAGATACTCGCTTTAGAAATGCAAATACTCTTAACTATGATTTGAAAAAAATAATGGGAGAAAACCATAGTTTAAAATTACTTTTAGGAGAAGAGTCTATTAATTATAATAGAAATGATTTGACAAGTACAATTCACGGATTTCCATTATCTTTTGAGTTAGATGAGGCAAAAAAATTAACTACACAAGGAACGCCAGTTTCAGTTGATAATTTCTATTTCCCAGATGATAAATTACTTTCTTTCTTCGGACGTGCAAATTATGATTACAAAGATCGTTATCTTTTAACAGCGACTTATCGTGCCGATGGTTCAAGTAAGTTCTTAGGAAGTAATAAATGGGGATTTTTCCCAGCAGCAGCAGCAGCTTGGAAAATTTCAGGAGAAGAATTTATGAAAAATGCTTCATGGGTTAATTTGCTTAAATTAAGAGTAAGTTATGGTGAAGCAGGAAACAATAATATTCCGACAGGACAAATGGTTCAAAGTTTTTCATCTACTACATCTACATGGATTAATGGAGTAGATAGCTATTGGGCAGCTTCAAAAACAATGGCTAATCCAGATTTGAAATGGGAAACTACTGTAACGCAAAATATTGGTTTAGATTACGATCTTTTCAAAAATAAGGTAACAGGATCTGTTGAGTTTTATAAAAACAAAACAAAAGACTTGCTAATGAATTTCCCAATTTCTGGAGGTTATGACTATCAGTATAGAAATATGGGTGAAATTCAAAACAGTGGTGTAGAGGCAACTTTAAACCTTAACTTAATTGAAAGACCTAAATATGGAGTGAGCGTATCATTTAATGCTGCATTCAATACTAACAGAATTAACTCTCTTGGTGTAATGAAAGATTTTACATGGTCAAGTGGATGGGCTTCTTCTTCAATCACAGCAGATTATCTTGTAAATGTAGGACAACCTCTAGGGATTATGTATGGATATAAAAGTGATGGACGTTATGAAGTTTCAGACTTTGATTATAATGCAGGAACTTATACTTTAAAAACAGGAGTTGCAGATGCTAAAACTGTCGTTGGCCCAATGAAGCCAGGTGCTATGAAATTAAAAGATATTAACGGTGACAATGTTGTAGATAGCAAAGATCTTACTGTTATAGGAAATGCGAACCCAAAAAGTACTGGAGGTATGGTGTTAAATGCTAATGCTTACGGATTTGATCTTTCTGCAGCTTTTAACTGGAGTATTGGAAACGATGTATACAACGGAAATAAAACAGAATTTTCTACTTCAGTTCCTAACGGACAATATAGAAATTTAGGTTCTGAAATGGCAGATGGAAAAAGATGGACAAATCTTGATCCTAATACAGGACAACTAGTAACCGATCCTGCTCAGTTAACTGCTTTAAATGCAAATACTACAATGTGGTCTCCATACATGCCTCGTTATGTTTTTACTGATTGGTCTGTTGAAGATGGGTCTTTCTTAAGACTTAACAATTTAAGTTTAGGTTACACTACGCCAGATGCGCTAACTTCTGCTTTAGGAATTTCTAAGTTGAGATTTTACTTGACAGCTAGTAATGTTTTTGTTTGGACTAAGTACTCAGGTCAAGATCCAGAAGCTTCAACTAGAAGAGCGACACCGTATACTCCAGGAGTTGATTATTCAGCTTATCCAAGAAGTAGACAGATGATATTTGGTTTAAACCTTAATTTCTAATTCAGTTAAATTTTCACAAGATGAAACATAAAATATTAATAGCAGGAATGTTTGTTGCAAGCTTTTTTACTTCTTGCTCAGATGATTACTTAGATGCCCCAGCAAAATCAACATTAGATGAGTCAGTTATTTTTTCTAATCCAGGACTGGCTGAAGGCGCAATTGATGGAATAAAAATTCCTTTTGCAGAAACGAATTCATATAGAGGCCGTTATCTTCCTTTTTATGGTTTGAATACAGATACAGAATGGTATAACTCTTCTCAAACTGTGAGTGATGCGTCAGATTTGTGTACTTATGATGCACAATCAATTAATTCTCAAATGAATACAACTAATAATGCTTGGGCAATGATGTACTCAGGTATTGAACGTGCTAATATTGCTATTAGAGGTTTGCGTACTTACGGAAATCCAACTCCTGGATCGGAGCTAGGATATTTACTAGGTGAGGCATTAACTCTAAGAGCTATTTATTATGCCGATTTAGTAAAAGCATGGGGAGATGTGCCAGCAAGATTTGAACCTTTGAATAACGAAACTTTATATGTATCGAAATCAAGCCGTGATGTGATTTACAAGCAGATTATTGCCGATTTAGGAGAAGCTGCAACATTAGTGCCTTGGCCAGGTGGAAGCGCAGCAACAAGTAATGTAGAAAGAATTAATAAAGCGTTCGTAAAAGGATTTCGCGCTCGTTTGGCATTGGCTGCCAGCGGTTACCAGCAATATCCTGACGGTATTAGAAGAAGTACAGATCCTGAATTGTCTGTTGCAAATATGTATGCTCTAGCATTGGCAGAATCTCGTTCTGTTATTGCAAGCGGTTCAGCACATTTAGAGTCTTCATTTGAAACATTCTGGAAAAAATACAATCAAGAGTATATCGTTGCAGGCGGAGAATCTCTATGGGAAATACCTTTTTCAGATGGTAGAGGGCGTATGTTGTTTACTTTTGCTGTAAAACATACTACAAACGACCAGTTTCATGCAAATGGAGCGAATCGTGGAGGAACTGCAGGACCACTTCCTACTGTTTTTTATGATTATGATCAAGAAGATACAAGAAGAGATGTAACATGTGTTCCTTATAAATATGGCACAGCGGTAAATAATGTTGCTAAGCAAGAATTAGGGGCATTAAATACTTGGTATTTTGGAAAATATAGATACGAATGGATGACTCGCTTTGTGACATCAACAAATGATGATGGAGTGAATAAAATTTATATGCGATACGCCGAAGTTCTTTTAATAGCAGCAGAAGCAGCAAATGAGTTAGAAGGTCCAGCAGCAGCAGCTCCATACTTAAAAGAAATTAGAAGAAGAGCGTTTCCAGCAGCATCTCAGAATGAAAAGGTTGATAACTATGTGAATTTACTAACTAGTAAAGTAGCCATGTTTAATGCTCTTGTTGATGAAAATAAGTATGAGTTTACAGGAGAAATGGAGCGTAAACAAGCACTGATCCGTTGGAATTTACTTAAGACAAAAATGGATGAAGCTAAAGCTGATATGAGAGATTTGTCTAATCGTTCAGGAAATTATCAAGATGTTCCTACTACATTGTATTATAAATACAAAGCAGATAATGTTAGTCTTGATATTTATGGTTTGAACCGTGGAGAAACTACAAACCCGGGAGCAGATTATTCGCAATTTACATGGACTTGGACAGGTGCAACAGCAGATACTAAAATCAATACTTTATACAAACCTGGAGTAGATCCAAACAATAGACAATTCTGGCCAATTTGGAAAGTGTTTATTGAGAGTAGTAATGGAATGCTAACAAATGATTACGGTTATTAATAACAAGTGATTATAGTTAGTAACGTGAAAATTAATAAAGTATAATTATGAAAACAAAATATAAAGTAAAAGGATTTATTGCTGTAATGTTGCTGGCTCTGGCTGTTTCAAGCTGTGAGAGTTACAATGAAGCGGTTATTGACAGTTTAGATGTAAATAGGGCTTTTTCGCCAGTAGGCATCTCGGCCATAGTAAGAAATAAAACGACAGTCGAATTAAATTGGACAGCTAAAGATGATGCAGATCATTACGTAGTAGAAATTAGTGCCGATGATGCTAATTTCGGTACAATTTATAAAACTTTAAATGTTGCTCCAACAGAACTTCCTGTGCAAATTGCATTAGAAGGAGAAACAGTTTATTCGTTTAGAGTAAAGGCAATTAGCGCTACAGGTCTAGAAGATTCTAAGTGGTCTCTTGCTACTGCCACTACTTTGGCAGAAGATATTTATCTTGCTACGGTAGATGGAGATATTGATGCTAAACAGGTTACTTTAAGATGGCCTGCAAATAGCACTGTGACACAAATTGTAGTTAACCCAGGAGCAATAACACATGTTATTACGCCAGCAGAAAAAGTTAGTGGTGTTGCAATAGTAACAGGATTAACAGGAGAAACTTCTTATACAGCAGATTTGTATAACGGAACTAAAAAGAGAGGATCTAAAGCTTTTACAACTGGAATTGATATTGGAGATGGTATTTTGGTTAAATCAACAGATGATTTAATGCAGAAAATTGCTGATGCAGAATCTGGAGGAATACTTGTTCTTGAACCAGGAGATTATACTGCTGATAACCAAATAGGAGCAATTACCTTAAACAAATCAATAACACTAAGAGGTTTACGTAGTTTTAATAAACCAAAGCTTCATGTTAATTTTGTAATGACAAACGGAGCGGCTAATTTGAGCTTAATAGATCTAGACTTGAAAGGAGATAGTTTTGCTAGCGGTAGCAATATTTCTGTTGTCAAATACAACGATAATAATACAACTTATGGTGCACTTTTAATAAGTGGTTGTAATATACATGATTACGCAGTTTCATTAATAAGTGCTGGTTTATCAGCTTCTAAGATGACTTCAGCAATAATCGAAAACACAATTGTAACCAATATCTTGACTACTGGAGGAGAATTTATTGACTTTAGAGGATCAAACTTAGGACAGCTTACTCTTAAAAACAGTACGTTTAACAACTGCGCAACAGCAAGATATTTCATTCGTATGGATGCCGGACTTACCGGAAGTTCAAATGTGTTAATAGATGCGTGTACGATTTCTAATCCAAATATGCTTGCAGCAACAGGAAATGCAATTTTGTATACACGTTTTGCTACTACATCAATAATTGTACGTAATACATTGTTTGCAAATACACCAGCACCATATACAAGAGAAACGGCAACTCCAAATCCGACATTTACAAATAATAATTATTTCAATTCACCAAACTTAATTGGTAATCCTAATTCGCTTGCTAATAATAGACCAGATGCATCTGGAACTTCATTAGATCCTCAATTTGGAACTACTTCCGGTGACTTTACGATTAAAGATCAAACCTTAATCGATCGAAAAGTTGGAGATCCACTTTGGTACGGTGGCAGATAAAAAATCGTGGTTGATTAAATAGAGAAAAGCGGGATGCAATTGAATTTGCAATCCCGCTTTTTATCTTTAGATGGAATTGAATAAAACTAAAAACTAAAAATTACTCAATAGATAAATCAAATTTTTGAAGTAAACCTGCAAGTGCCGCGTGTGAAACCTTTGTTCCTTTAATCTTATTTTCTGACGGATCAAAAGCATAATTTCGAGAACTTCTGAAATCTGTTTTTTCTAGAATACTTTCCACGAAAGTGGAGCCAGAAAGATCGCAATTCTTAAAAACTGCTAGAGACAAATCGGTATTAGAAAAATCAGTTTCTTTTAAAAAACAATCTGCAAAAGTAGTTTTCTTTAGCTTTTTGTAAATGAAAGTAGAATAGTCTAAAATACAATCTTCAAAATTCATTGAAAACAAAAAACTATTGCAAGCACTAAAGTCCAATCCCATTAATTTACAGCCGATAAACTTGATGTTTTTCAATCCGGTATTTCTTAAAGTTGCCAAAGAAAGGTTGCAATTTTTAAAAGTACAATCTAAAAAGTCGTTATGGCTTAAATCGCTTTTAGAGAAATTACAGTTAATGAATTCGCAGTTTACAAATTCAGTATGTGCTAAACTTTGTTCCGAATAATCGATCGTTTCAAAAGTGCGGTTTTGATATAATTTTGATTCCATTATAATTTTTAGAAGGCGTATAAAGTTTTATTCTAATTCGATGCATTCAAAAACAGTATTGTTTTGAAGGAGTTCTACAGCATTTAATTCGCTATCAATTCGTAAAATATTATCACAATCTTCGAGGTCGAAATTCCACTGAGATTCTGGTAATAATTGATTTAGTAATGCAGAAGCCGATTCGAATTTGGTCTGATTATCAACGGAAGTTTTAAAAACATAAATCATAATTTGCATTTTGAGGTAGCAAATTTCTGAAAAACACCCGCATATTTGTTAGGATTCTATAATCAATAATTAGGACTTATCAATCATTTTTCGGTATCGTATAGGAGAGATTCCTTCTGTTTTTTTAAAAAATCGGCTAAAGTAAGATTGATCTTCAAAGCCTACTTGCGTTGCAATTTCGCCCACAGAAAGTGTAGTTTGAAATAGTAAATATTTGGCCTCTAGTAATATGTTTTCGTCAATCCATTTAACAGCAGATTTTCCTGTTACGGTTTTAACGCATTTGTTTAAATGGTTTGGAGTAACATTTAATAAAGAAGAATAGTAATTAACTTGGTGCTGCGTTTTAATGTGGTCATGAATCATTTCTTTGAACTTTGCTGTAATTGCTTCTGCTGCCGAAATGTTTTTAGAAGTTTTTACCGCATTTTTATTCATTTCATAAAACAGCGTAATCAAGTACGATTGCACAATATTCAAATCTGTAACAGTTGTTTCAGAATATTCCTTTTTCAATCGTTCTAAAATATTGGTTATTGGAGCAATATCTTCAGGAGCAAGTTTTATTTTTGGATTTCCCGAAATTTTTAAAAAATCAAAATCATTAAGAAGCTCGCGGCTTCCATATTTTCGAATCAAAATATCAGGATGAAACTGGCAGATGTAACCTTTATGAATATTGTTAACATTATCAAGCGAAAAAATTTGACCGGCCGGAACCATAATCATTTCGTTATCGGTTGTAATGTATTCTTGATAACCCAATTTCATAACATGCTGGCCAGAAGAAATAAAAATCAAAGTATGGCAAGAATGTTTAGAAGGTGGAACTGGATGCTGCATTTGCATCATTTCTTCTATTTCAAGACAGAAAAAATGATCAGAATTCGACTTGAAAAGCAAATGAATAGGATTATCTTCTCCTAAAAACTTCTCTCGAAATCCTTTTGGGCCATAGGTTTTTATTTTCTCTGCTTGCTTCTTTTTCATTTTTTAATAATATAATCTAAAATCAAGCAGTTTACACAGATTATAATGTTTGGTATAAAGATCCTCGACAACTTCAATCAAATTATCGTTTTCCTGATACAAACTAAAAAAAGCTTTGTCGATCGTGCTGCAACTTGCAATTTTATTGTAAGTCGAACCATATCCAGAAATAGCTCTAGCGCCAGTAATATCTAAAAAATATTGGGCTTCTTCTTCGTTTAAATCCAAAACCTTAAGATTGGCAAAATGAATGATTTTACCTTTCATTTTACCTTCAAACAATTCGGCAATTTCTTCAATGCTGTAATAATAATCGTGAAGACAGATATTGTTTTCCTGACCAGGCATTGCCAAATAAATAATTTCATAATCTTTGAAATTATGATCTTCATAAAGCAAAATATTCAGACTTTCTTCTAAACCTTCGATTGTGTCGCAAGTTTTATGAATGCTCGAAATACCTTGGTCAATAGCCAATTCTTCCAGACATTTTACCACATTGGTCGGCGTATGATCGTCTATATCTTTTACGCCTTCAAGGCAGAAAATAAATTTTTCATTATCCATGCAGTTATTCTTTCTGGTTTTAAACTTTTTTACTGGTTTTAGCAAATGTATTTTTTATATCATAAAATCCAATAGAGAAAACAGACTTTAACGTGTTTTTTTGATTTTAAATTTAGGTTACAGCTGCGTAAATTTTTAAGCGTATTTTTGTAAACCAAAAATAAATTACGCATGATACAAATTAACCAAACGGCATCTTTTGCCGTTGAAGATATATTATTCTGTTTTGCTCTTGAATCTGAAGCAGCAGAAGTTTTTAAAGGGCATAATATTTTATTTACAGGAATTGGTAAAGTAAATGCAGCTTACGAATTGACAAAAGCCATTCAAAAGAAAAGGCCTTCTATCATTATAAATCTAGGATCGGCAGGAAGTGGCTGCTTTCAAAAAGGCGAAGTAATTTGCTGTACCAAATTTGTACAAAGAGATATGGATGTTCGCGGTTTAGGTTTTGCATTATACGAAACGCCACTTTCTGGTTTACCGCCAGTTTTAGAATATGGTTTATTAATGGATAATCTTCAAGAAGGAATTTGCGGAACTGGAGATAATTTCGAAATGGAACATTGTTCAGATGTCTACAATATAGTTGATATGGAAGCCTACGCTTTGGCGATGATTGCCATGAAAGAGAATATTCCGTTTTTAAGTCTAAAATATATTTCTGATGGAGCTGATGATAATGCTGCTGAAGATTGGACGGTTCAAGTTCATAAAGCAGCAATTGCTTACGGCAAAATTTTGGGATTGATTGAAGAGAAAGTTTTTTAATAATAAATTTAAGAGTTTTAGATGCAAAGAGTTGACCAAGAAATGGAAGATTTAATAACTAGTGTTGGTGCCGAAACATTTATTAAATATTACAAGATTTATCAAGCACACAAGGATTTAAAAGATAATAGTTCAATTCGAATTGCTTTTAAGGAAAATGGAGAAAAATGGTCGCCTTCAACAATAAATACAAAAGCATCTGGAGGAAAAAGAATATTCGTGAAAGGATATGAACAAGACGTATTGCATAGAATAATTAATAATTCGATAAAACTCAATGAAGATATTATCAATCAAGCTAAAGATTATTTAATATTGTGTATAGAGGATGAAGTAATAAAATCTTTGCCAATAGATATTGAAACTGAAAAAATCCGATTAATCAAGTTAAGAATTCAGCAATCTTTGTTTAGAAAAATGGTTGTTAAACATTGGGAGAAATGCGCAATTACAAAATGTGAAAATCAATCAATTCTTATTGCTTCTCACATAAAACCATGGAAGGATAGTGATAATTTAGAAAAGCTAGATCCTTTTAATGGGATTTTACTTTCTCCTATTTACGACAAACTGTTTGATAAGTATTTAATTTCATTCGATGATAATGGCAATATTTTAATTTCTGATGAACTTACAAATAATGATTTAGTTGCACTGAATGTAAAGAAAACTGACAAATTAAATTTTCATAAATTAGAAAAAAGACATCTTGACTATTTAATTCATCATAGAAATATATTTTTTTTAAAAAATGAAATATAATATTATTTCACAAATAAAGATCAAATGAAATATAACTTAAGGTGAAAAATTTTGTTTGTGAACTTTTTTGCATAACGCAAGCTATTTCTTAATTGAAATGGCTTTTTTGATTTTTAAGAGATTGCTCCAGCGGAGCACAATATTTATAGCATAATTTAAATCCTCAAAAACAAAAAGCTCCAACGGAGCGGCACATTAATTTTTATCGAGACATATAGTTTTCATGAAAATACAACCCACAATCAGCAAGAATGCTTGTTCTAACACAAAACTGATAAGTATTTGATGGGTTATTTTGGCCAATCAAAAGACAGTAGTTTACCGCTGTATTAGAGAAACTTTTTAACTTTATAGTTTTCATTTTTTAATGAAAAACGAATTAACTATTGAAACCAAAATGATTTTATTATGAAGAAAATTGCAATGCTGTGCTGTACTTTTTTGTTGATGGGAAAAACAATAGCTCAGGAAATTCCATTAGTAACTAATATTTCAGCTAGAAACTATATTACTTTAAACGGAAAATGGAGATATATTGTAGATCCTTTAGAAAACGGATATTTTAATTACCGTTTAGAACCTTTTAAAGATAACGGATTTTTCGAAAATAAAAAATGGAACACCACAGAATTAAGCGAATATAATTTTGCAACCTCAGCAGTTATGGATATTCCGTCTGATTGGAATTCGAAAGATCAAAGACTGTTTTTTTACGAAGGAACGGTTTGGTTTCAGAAAGACTTTAATTATAAGAAAGATGCAAAATCGAAAGGAATTCTTCATTTCGGGGCAGTCAATTATGACGCAAAAGTTTACGTGAACGGAAAAATGGCAGGAACTCATATTGGAGGTTATACACCTTTTAATTTTGATGTAACCGATTTGTTAGTTGACGGAAACAATTTCGTAGTAGTAAAAGTCGATAACAAACGCCATAAAGACAACGTGCCAACGGTAAATATGGATTGGTGGAATTACGGCGGAATCACAAGAGATGTAACTTTAGCTCAAGTTCCGAATACGTATATTGAAGATTATTTGGTTCAATTGGATAAAAAAGAAAAAGGGAAAATTTCTGGTTGGATAAAACTCAATAATGAAAGCGGAAATCAATCTGTTTCAGTTTCAATTCCAGAATTAAAAATCAAAAAGAGCATTACAACAGATGCTAAAGGAATGGCCTATTTCGAAATAAAAGCCAATCCTGTTTTATGGACGCCCGAACAACCAAAATTGTACGACGTAACTATAAGTAAAGCAGATGAAAATATTGCTGATAAAATTGGGTTTAGAACTATCGAAACCAAAGGCAAAGAAATTCTATTAAACGGAAAAAAAGTCTTTTTACGCGGAATCAGCATTCACGAAGAAGCACCTTTTAGATCCGGAAGAGCATGGTCTCAAAATGATGCGATTACGTTATTGACTTGGGCAAAAGAATTAGGCTGTAATTATGTTCGTTTGGCGCATTATCCGCACAACGAAAATATGGTAAGAGAAGCTGAAAAAATGGGATTAATGATTTGGTTTGAAGTTCCTGTTTATTGGACTATTTCGTGGACAAATCCCGAAACTTATGCCAATGCAGAACATCAATTGCATGACATGATTTACCGTGATAAAAATCGTTGCGGCATTGTAATTTGGTCAATTGCCAACGAAACGCCACATGGAAATGACCGAGATGTCTTTTTAAGCAAATTAGCAAAATATGCTCGCACACAAGATAATTCTCGTTTAATAAGTATGGCAATGGAAGTTACTTCGAGTTCGAATAACATCAATACACTTCATGATAATATGAATGAATATGTAGATATCGTAAGTTTTAATCAATACTTAGGTTGGTACAGAGGAACTAACGAATCTTGTAAAGACATGCAATGGGTAATTCCGTATAACAAACCCGTTATTATAAGTGAATTTGGAGGCGAAGCGTTACAAGGTCTTCATGGCGATAAAAAAGAACGTTGGAACGAAGAATATCAAGAAGAATTGTACATTCAAAACACACAAATGTTCAACAGAATTGAAGGCCTAGCAGGAGTTTCGCCTTGGATTTTAGTCGATTTTAGATCGCCAAGAAGACAGTTGCCGAATATTCAGGATTTCTTCAATCGAAAAGGTTTAATTTCTGATCAGGGAATTAAAAAGAAAGCTTTTTATATCATGAAAAATTGGTATGAACAAAAAGAAAAAGAATATAAGTAAACAAGATTTTTAAAATTTATTTTTGTCTGAAAAGTTGTATTTTTGGCATCATATAAAAATAAGTTTCTATTTGCCGTTTTTTGGTATCATACAGAACAAATTATGTAATCTACATATTTCTTATTTTTAAAGTCGTAATTATTATCTTTGAACTATGAGTACATTAACCAGACCAAATCACATCGGGAGAAAAATTAGCCGCATTCGTGAGCTAAAAGACATGAAACAAGAAGCATTGGCAATTGCTTTGGGAATAAGCCAGCAAGCAGTTTCAAATATCGAAAATAGTGAAACTGTTGATGAACAAAAATTAATCGAAATTGCAAAAGCTTTAGATGTAACTGTTGAAGCTATCAAGAATTTTTCGGAGGAAGCTGTATTCAATTATTTCAATAATTTTTACGATAATAGTCAAGGAAGTGTCGGAAATCATGATGGAAACCATCACTGCACATTTAATCCATTAGATAAATTAATAGAATCAGTTGAAGAAAATAAAAAGCTTTACGAACGCCTTTTGCAAGCTGAAAAAGATAAAATCGAATATTTAGAAAAACTATTGAAAAGAAAATAGTTTTTGTATAAAAACTTAAATAGAGAGAACCTTCAAAGTCATTTTGATTTTGAAGGTTTTTTTGTGTTTTTTATGTAATTTTATTTGAAAAAATAGAAGACTTTAATGGAACTAGAAATTATCATAAGATTGCTTTTAGCAGCATTTTGGGGAGCATTAATTGGTGCCGAAAGAGAATATAGAGGAAAAGCAGCTGGTCTGCGTACCACAATAATGATTTCTGTTGGAGCTTGTTTTTTTACCCTAATGTCACAATGGATCGGCGGATCTGGGAATCCAGACCGTATAGCTTCTAATATTGTAACAGGATTAGGTTTTCTTTGCGCGGGAGTAATTTTTAGATCAGACAACCACGTTTCGGGTATTACGACCGCGGCGACAATTTGGTCGGTTGCGGCTGTAAGTATGGGAGTTGGCGCGGGTTATTACTTTGCTTCGGCTTGCGCGGCACTTATGATTCTTATAATTTTAACGATGCTTACCATTCTTCAAGATAAAATTGACCTCATCAACGAACATAAAACGCTCAGAATAACCTTTAAACGTTCAGACGCAGGACACGCAAGATGCAAAGAACTTTTTTCGACTTATGGTATAAAATCTAAATTGTTAATGCAACACCGTAATATAGACCATATTATTTTAGAATGGCAAATACATGGTTCTAAACATGCCATAGAATCTTTGTATGCTTCGCTTTTGCAAGATCCTATTTTTGAAGAATTGGTATTGTGATTTTAAATTAATCTTTTTAATATTTCGACCCCTTTTTCTAATTCTTCTTTGGAAGAAGAAGCAAAACCAAGTCTTGTTCCGTTTTCGTTATAATTGGGGTATTGGTGTGCTTTTCCATCAGAGAAATATAACCCTTTTTTATAAGCTTCTTTTGCCAATTGTTCTACATTGATGGATTTATCAAATTTTGTCCAAACCGTCATGCCACCTTGGGGGATAGAAAAATAGACAGCATTGCGTAATTCACTATTTAATAAATTACAGAAATGATTTCGTTTGTCTTCATAAATAGTAAGAGACTTTCGAAGATATCGTTGTACTGTTCCATCATTTATAATTTCTGCCATAGCATTGTCTAGAATATGATCGCCTTGCCGGTCTAAAAGTACGCGAACCTTGGTTAAATGCTCAATTACATTTTCTGAAGCGGCCAAATAACCCATTCTAAAAGCAGGAGAAAAACTTTTGCTAAAAGAGCCACAGTAAATAACCATTCCGTTTTCATCAGCACTGGCTAGCGGCAATAATGGACGATTACTGTAATGAAAATCAAAATCATAGTCGTCTTCAAAAATGATAAAACCATATTCATTCGCAAGCTCTAATAATTCCAATCGACGGTCAATGCGAAGCGCAACAGTTGTCGGATAATGATGATGTGGCGTAATGTAAACCATTCGGACTTTATTCTTTTGGCAGATCTTTTTCAGTTCTTCTATAACCAACCCATTTTCATCAACTGGAATTCCGATATGTTTGGCTTTTGCATGAAGAAAATTGTTTTCGGCGCGACGCCAACCAGGAATTCCAGAAACAATTATATCACTAGGTTGTACAAGTGCATTGCAAACTAGATTGACGCCCATTACGGTTCCTCGTACTGATAATATATTTTTGGAAGTCGTTTTTAAACCACGCGTTTCATTTAAATGTTTAGAAATAGCATTTTTATAATAATCTGAACCATCAGGATTGCCATAACTTCCAAATTTATCGTAAAGTCCGCTTCGGGTCAATTGGCTACGATAAGCTCTGTAAAGTTCTTTTAGAGGAGCTAGTTTTGGATCTGGAAAACCATCATCAAAATGAAGCGATGTTGTAGGCACGAAAAAAGAGTTTTCTAAATATTGAGGTTTGTCAATCTTAAAGCCTGCTGCCTTTTGTGCTTTATTGGATTTGTCTTCAAGTTTTTCGGGTTTTATTTCAGGAATATGTGCAGAAACAAATGTGCCGCGTCCAGTAAAACCTTCAAGCCAGCCCTGATTTTGTAATTCTTCAAATGCTTTGGAAACTGTAATCCTATTGATTCCAAGAAAAACAGCAATATCTCGTGAAGAAGGCAGCTTTTGCCCAGTCTGAAGTTTTCCGTGTTTTATGGAGAGCAATAAAACCTCAGCTAACTGAAGATATATCGGTTTGTCTTCATTTGAATTCAGATGAAAATCATTAAAAATTATTTTTAAAATTGGACTACTCATTTTGAATAAATTGGATTACAAATATAATCCAATATAGATTTACTTTTGAATCTTAAAAAGATAAAATAGTATGAATGAAGTAAATGTAGTGATCAGAAAAGCATTGAAAAAAGATGCTGATAAAATTTGGATTTTGATGCGAGATCTTGCAGTATTTGAAAAATATAGTGATGTTTTTGCAATTACGCCTAAGATCGTTCGCGAAAGCGGATTCGAAAAAAGTCCGCCTGATTTTTATTGTATCGTTGCCGAAGATGCAGAACAAATTGCAGGAATGTTGGTGTATTATTTTCTGCCTTACACTGCTGTAAATAAACCAGCAATTTATTTAAAAGAATTATATGTTGACGAAAAATACAGAGGACAGAAGATTGGCGAACAATTAATGAATATGCTACACGAAGAAGCCAAACAAAATAATTGCAGTCAAATTAAATGGACAGTCGCTCCTTGGAATGATGCAGGAAAAAAGTTTTATGAAAGGCTAGGAGCAAACGAAAACAAAGATTGGTTAAACTACGAATGGAATCTTTAAATATTGCTTAATTTTAAAATTGAAAAACTTAGACAATGAATTTTAATTTACAACCCGTTTTAGAAAACGATCTTTGCATTCTATCTTCTTTAGAAGAAAACGATTTTGATGCATTATACCAAGTAGCTTCTGATCCTAAAATTTGGGAACAACATCCAAACAAAGATCGATGGAAAAAAGAAGTCTTTCAAAATTTTTTTGAAGGTGCTATTAAAAGTAAAGGAGCTTTTAAAATTATAAACAAAGCAACTGGCGAAGTTGTTGGAAGTACACGATTTTACGATTTCAATCAAGAAGAAGATTGCATTTTTATTGGTTATACTTTTTATGCTGTTTCCTGTTGGGGAAAAGGTTTTAATCTAAGTGTAAAAAAGACAATGCTAGATTATCTTTTTGAATATGTTTCTAAAGTTAGATTTCATATTGGAGCAGAGAATATTCGTTCGCAAATTGCAATTTCGAGAGTAGGAGCAAAAAAAATAGCTGAAGAAGAAGTAGCTTATTTTGGAGAAAAACCAAAGTTGAATTTTGTGTATGAAATTGATAAAGAAGAATGGAGTCGCTAAAATATCATTTCCTAAGTTTTGGTTTTTCTTGAATTATATTAAAATAAGAAGCACTAAAAGCAGATAGACTTTTATAACCAACCAAATGAGCAATCTGACTTAAAGTATATTGCTTGGCATCTAGAAGTTCAATGCTTTTTAGAATACGAATTAGCTGCAAATATTTTTGAAGCGTAATATTTGTTTTCTGTTTAAAAATCCTTTGCAAACTGCGAACCGACATTTGGGCTAGATTGGCCAATTCGTCAATTTCAAAAGCATATTGATAATTTTTGTTGATGTAATTGCAAACAGGAATCAAACGGTCATCTGCAGGAACTGGAATTTGTAATGCATTGTTTTCTTTGCAAAAGTTAGGAAGACTCGTTAAAATCGCTTTTAAGAAATTGGCTTGTTCTTCATTTTCTGTTAAAAGTTTATCCCATTTTTGAGCATAAAGAATCATTTCTTTTAAAACATTGGGAGCCGAGAAAACATGCACATTTTGAAAAAAATCTTGCGTGGGAACAGATTTGAATAAAGCAATTATCAAGTTTACGGTTTTAGATTCTGAAGAAATGCGATGTTCTTTTTTGGTCGGAATCCAGATAACATGGTTTTGCGGAACGAGATAAGTCTTTTCTTCAATATGAAAATATTGATAACCCTCTTCTACATAAGTTAATTGGTAACGTTCGTGCGTGTGCAGATATTCGTCATGCTGCCAGTTTTGGTCATACCAAACATAAGCGTTTGTTGATATATTGTCTAGAAATTGACCTTCTGTGGGTTCGGATAAACCACATTTTGAATTGGCGTTTTGCATGTACTTTTTGGCAAAGTTAATAAAAACGTCATTGCTAATTTTGTAAATGAATATAATTTACAATAACATGAATAAACTACATCTCTTTTGGATCGGTATTTTGACACTATTAGTGATCCATATAAGTGAAGCGCAGAATAAAAAAACGAACATATTGGTACTTATACATTCTGACAATGGTGGAACTTACGAATTGGCAAAAGAAATTGCTAAAGGAATCGAGAGTGACCAAAATGCTACAGCAATTATAAAACAAGTAAAAACGGCAACTAATTCAAAATTAAAAGAAATTCCAGTTGCAACGGTTGAGGAGTTGCCATCGTATGACGGAATCGCGTTTGGTTCTCCTGTTTACTTTGGAAATATTAGTACTGCCATGAGTGAGTTTCTTTCTAAAACAGTCAATTTATGGACGAATCATGCTTTAGAAGGAATGCCTGCAATGGTTTTCATGTCGGCAGGAAGTGGCGCTGGGAAAGAATTGGCTTTACAGTCTTTTTGGAATAGCTTGGCTGTGCATGGAATGGTTTTGGCTTCAAACGGAATTAGAGGTAATGAAAAAATCGACAAGAAAATTCCGCAGGGAAATTCTGTTTTAGGAACCACAAGTTTGGCTTCCTTAAAAGATGTTGAAAGACCAACAAAAGATGAACGTTACTTAGCAGAATTGCAAGGAAAAAATTTTGCTAAAGTTGCTTCTGCTTTAAAAGGAACTTTTGCTAAGAAAGAAATAACAGTAAAACAAGAATCTTCAATTAATGCTATTTTAAACTCGAAGAATATTGTATTGCCGCAAGTGCCTAAACCAGCAGGAAATTATCAGCCATATGTTCGTACAGGAAATTTGATATTTATTAATCAAGTGGCTTTAAAAGATGGAAAAATCCTGAATCCAGGAAAATTAGGAGTGAATGTTGATGAACAACAAGTTAAAGAGGCAACCGAACAGACAATGCTAAACGTAATTTCGGTTTTGAATGAAGCAGTTGACGGAGATTTAAACCGTGTAAAACGTTGCGTGCAATTGACAGGAATTTTCAATACCAAAGACGATTACACCAAACACGCCGATTTAATGAACGTTGCTTCAAATCTTACTGTTGAAATTTTTGGAGAAAAAGGAAAACATGCTAGAGCAACTTTCGGAGCTTCATCAATTCCTGTAAATTCTTCGGTAGAAATACAAGCTGTTTTTGAGGTAGAATGATATGGTTAAAAAAATAAACCCCTTAGAAAATAAGGGGTTTATTTTTTGAGTTAAATTTTATTTCATTGTATATGAAACCGTTTCTCCTTCACAAAGTCTAAAATAACCTAAAGCATAATCATTGCTATCATTTATATTTATAACATTTCCTCTAATGTTTCCTGGCGTTGTGCCAAATGGATTTGCACTTGATGCCTCAAAAATTAAATTCATGTAATTATAGAAGTTTTTAGAAATTCCGCGATGTACTATTTTAACTGTTTTTCCTGGTTTTAAATCGGTATCAGAAAATTCATTAACGACTTCATTTCCGTTGTACAAATCATCATTTGACATTATAGTATATGGAATTTTAAGAAAGTCAGTTGTAAAATAGTCCAGATAATAATTTTGTTCTTCTACAGGATCATCAAAATACACAGAAATTACCAATAAATCTGGGCCAGAAATGTCTGGCATATAGCGTTGGTCAATTTTTTTAATTGGCGCAACAGAAGTCATCTTTTCTACCGCTGTAAAAGTTTTTCCTTCAACTTCAACAAAAAGGGTATATTCCATATTAAGTACCGGAACAAAATCAGAACAAACATATGAACCAGCTTCTGTTTCTGTAAAAATAAAAGTATCGCCATCACTATTCCTAACGCGCACCACTGCTCCTGAAACTTTTGGAGTAGTGTTGTTGTAATAAGGAGCCATTTTACTAATTTTTATTGTTTGTACTTTTCCGTCAGTATTTTTATTCCAAAGGATTTCTGCGTCAATAACTATTTTAGCTTCTCCCGTTTCAAGATCAAGATTTACAACCTCTTCACAAGAGGATAATAATAAAATAAAAAGTAGACTAGTCACAGCCAATACTTTACTTATGAAATTATTTTTTGCGATTTTGTTCATATTGTTAAAATTTAAAATTGTAAGAAATACCAGGAACTAATCCGTAAATCGATAGTTTTTTGGTCTCGTTTAGTCCAGTATCCTCATTTGTTGAGAATGTGATAGAGGCCGCATTTTTTCTATTGTAAATATTATAAAGGCTAAATACCCAATAGCTTTGCCATCCTTTCTTTTTATCAGGTTTCGGAGTGTATGTAGCGGCTAAATCTAAGTGATGATAAAGAGGAAGACGGTTTTCATTTCGTAACGAAAAATTAGGCACATTAAATCCTCCAAATTCATAATATCCATTTGCGTATGTCACAGGTCTTCCTGATTGCAGAGTAAAATTAGCATTAAATGACCATTTAGGATTGTAATCATAAGTTCCCACAATATTTAAATTATGTAATTTATCATATGCTGTTGAGTACCATTGACCATTTGCAATACCAGGCTCCTCAGGTGTTCTTCCTGGAGTTTTTTGCTCAGCTTTAGATAACGTATATGCGATCCAACCGTTAAATCGTCCTGCATTTTTTCTAAATAACAATTCCATACCATATGATCTTGCTTGACCACTCAAAATCACTTGTTCAATATTGTTGTTTGCAATTAAATTTGCTCCGTCTACATAATCAATACGATTTTGGATCTTTTTATAAAAAAGTTCTCCTTCAAAAGAATAATCACGATCTCTTATATTTTGAAAATATCCTAATGCATATTGATCCAGTAATTGTGGTTTCATAAAAGGACCACTGGGCGTCCAAAGATTCATTGGCAAAGGAGATTGTGTATTAGAAAGCATATGAATATATTGTGCCATTCTGTTATAACTGGCTTTAACAGATGCATCTTCGTTGAACGTGTAAGATAATGCTGCACGAGGTTCAAAATTGTCAAATTTGCTGATTACTTCACCACTTTTATAATTGATGCTTCCTGTCGGAGTTCCTTCCTGATAAATATTATAAAGAGGATTATATACAACAGCATTTCCGTTATCATAAGTGCTTATTTCTTCGCTTCCCAAACGGTAGAATAAACTATAACGAAGTCCATAGCGAAGATTCAATTTTTCGGTTATCTGATGTTCGAAATCAATGTATGCAGAAGATTCGAATGCATATTTTTTATCTAATTGCTGGTAATTATATTGTGAGGTTGAACTTGTTGGTTGTACAGTTCCTGGATTGAAATTGTAATAAATGCCATCAACACCGTAATTCAATTTAAAGTTTTGAGTTATCGATTGTGCCCAGTTGTATTTTAAACCATAAGTTTGAACGGTATTCTTCCATTTTAATTCTTGGGTATCTAAGTGAAGGTTAAATTTATAGTCGCTATAAAAAACAGATAAATTGGTATTTAAGTCATCAGTAAATTTATGTTTCCAATTAAAAATTCCCATAGTATTTCCGAAATTAATATCTATCAGATTGTTTAATCGGATAGCATCATTTCCTAAATAACCTGAAAAACTCACCGTGTTATTGGTGTCAAGACGATAATTTAATTTTGTATTAAGATCATAAAAACCAATTCCGGCATTGACATCACTTAGTTTCAAAAACAAATTTGCATAAGAAGTACGCCCGCCAATAATAAAAGAGCCTTTGCCTTTTTTTAGAGGTCCCTGTACCAAAAGACGACTTGTAATCAAACCAATTCCTCCGTTGACTTTATAGTTTTCTAAATCTCCCGTTTGCTGATTTACATCAAGTACAGAAGAAACTCTTCCTCCAAATTTAGACGGAATGCCTCCTTTATACAAATCTAAACTATTAACCATATCAGCATTAAAAACGGAGAAAAAACCAAACATATGAGAATCTCCAAAAACTGGAGCACCATCAAGTAAGATTAGATTCTGATCTGCTGCGCCACCACGAACGTTAAACCCCGAAGAAGCTTCTCCTGCATTGGTAACCCCAGGCAATGCCAGTAGCGATTTTAAAGGATCTGGTTCGCCCATAGCAGCAGGAATCTTCTTAATATCCTCCATAGTAAGTTTATTGACACTCATTTGTGTATTTCTTACATCTACAGCTTTACTGCTTGTTACAATAACTTCTCCCAATTGCTGGCTATCAGAATCGATGTTGAAATTAACCTTAGTGTCATCAGAAACAGAAACTCGTTTTTCTTCATTTTTAAATCCAACATAACTTACTTGAACCGTATAACTTCCGTTTGGAACATCAATGCTGTATTTTCCGTTAGGATCTGTTACAACACCTGTTTCCAGTTCTTTAATATAGATATTGGCACCAATAACGGGTTGTCTTTCGTCATCAAGAACGTGGCCGGTTAGCTTGCTTTTTTTTTTGACAGGCTTCTGAGTTTGTTGCACTTTCTGTTTAACAAAAATATTGTTGCCAACTACAGAAAATTGTACAGACGAAATTTTATTCAATTCCGTAATAAGATTGCTGATTTCAATATTCTTAAAAGTATTTTTCTGAGTAAAATACTTTTTATTGGTATCAATTTGATCAGTAAAAGCAAATTTAAGATCGGTTTGATTTTCGATCTGTTTAAAGAATTCTTTTAAAGTTACATTTTGGTCAACAGTTACGGTAACGCTTTGAGCAGACATACACAAACTGAATAAAAAAAAGCATGCTGAAATTATATGCTTCATGAAATTTTGTATTTTTGAATATTATTAAATGGATAACTTGATGTTATCCTGAACATTAAGGAGGATGTGGAGTTTCGCGGCTTACATCCTTTTTTGTCTTCATTGAAAAGTGATCTGCTTTAAATCTTCATTTATTTCAAAGTTTAGGTTATACATTTCTGATAGCAATTGTAAAATCGTTTTTAAATCTTCTTTTCTATTAATTCGAATTGTGATTTTCTGATTTTGGTTTTCTTTCGGAAGAACCACTTTATAGCCATAATTCTCTTCGATGTAATGGCTTATCGCAGAAAGATTTTCATTATCAAAATCTACAAAACGGCTAAATTCTGACACCGAAGCAGTTTGGTTTCCGTAGGTAAATTTCTCTCCCGGTTTCAAAATCCATTTTTGATTTTGACCTTTTACATTCATCTGAACGCTTCCTTCAAATAACTCAACAGTAATTTCTTCGTTTTTAGATTCTTTCACTGTAAAGGAGGTTCCTAAGACGGTAGTTGTTGTTTCATCGCAAAAAACCTGAAAAGGATGTTGTTTGTCTTTTTTAACTTTAAAATAAGCTTCGCCATCAATTTCAATTTTTCTGTTTAAAGCAAAATCGTTTCCATAAATAATTTTAGAATTTGGAGCCAATTCTACTTTTGAGCTATCTGGCAAAACCACATATTTTATTGTTGAGGTTTTATTTTCGATTACATTTTCGGCAAGAACTGCATTTTCAACAGAAGCTGATGTTTCGGTAAAATAAATTCCAGTTCCAATAAGAGCAAAAAGTAAAATCGAAGCCGCAGCATAAATATGCCAAGGCCTAAACTTTCTTTTCTTCTCAGAAAATGTTTTGGCATGAAATTGCTCCCACGAAGCCTCTTTTTCATCTTGGGAATGAGAAAGGGGAGACTCTTTCCA
>NZ_DHEI01000008.1:11676-23229 GCF_002399805.1 Flavobacterium sp. UBA4854 | reverse complement strand
GTTTTTTCCTGAATAATAGCTAATTCATCTGGAATAATCTCGTAATGAGAAGTTTCAACTCCGTATGAATCTAATTTTTCTACTATTGTTTTTCCAGATCTGTCTTCTTTATCACCTGCAAAAATCGAATCAGAACAAACGAAAACTGCGGCTTTAATTACATTCGGGAATTTATTTTTAAAAGACGATTTTCCGCCTTCTTTATTGATTAATTTGATGGTTGAAATTTCGATTTCTTTGTCAATTGGCTTTAACATATCATACATTGTAAGCGCTACAATCGATGCGCCATGCATGGCTTCAACCTCAACTCCGGTTTTGTAAACGGTTTTTACTTTGAAAACAATATGAATATCTAAACCCTCGATATTGTATTCTACAGAAGTAAATTCAATTGGAAGCGGATGACAATCTGGAATAGACAAATGCGTATTTTTGACCGCAAACAATCCTGCAGTTTTTGCCATTTCGAACACGTTTCCTTTTGGCACTAAATTATTCACAACAGCATCAATTGTTTCTTGTTTGCTTACTTTTACAATTGCGGTTGCGGTTGCGACTCTTAAAGTGCTTATTTTATGCGTAATATCTACCATTATAATTTCTTAGGTATTTTGTTTCCAAGTGAATGTATCGTTTTCAAACATTTCTTTACCAAAAATCGGCACATCTGTTTTTATCCAGTTTACAATTGCTTCTGTGGCTTCATAAACTTGTTTGCGACGTGTTGCCGAAACAAAAACGAACAAACAGATTTCGCCTGCTTTTACAACGCCCAAACTGTGGTAAATGTGCATGCAAGTTAAATCAAATTTGGCAAAGGCCTTTTCGCGAATGGCATACAAAGCTTCATTTGCCATGTCTTTATAGGCCGAATAATCGATTGCTACGACTGTGTTATCATGAATAACATCGGCACGAACTTGTCCTAGAAAAATATTATGCGCTCCAATCGTATGTTTTGATTGATGTTTAGCGATTGATTCAGCAATAAACTCAGGAGCAATCGGTCCTTCTACAAATACATTTTTACTCATTTTTTATGTTTTTTTTGCCACAGATTATATGGATTAAAATGATTTTTCTTTTGCCACGAATTACACGAATTTTCACGAATTAAAACTCAATATTGTCATTTCGACGAAGGAGAAATCTTCGCAAGGAACTCCTCACAGTAATTCACCAATCTTTGTCGAGCTACTCGCGAAGATTTCTCCTTCGTCGAAATGACAAACTAGACGAACATTTTAAAACCTATGACTATATTTTTATTTCTTGTAATAACTGCTTCATTGCTAAAGCGCCTCCAGCAATGCTTTTTATATTTTTAAATTGATATTTTTGAAGCAATTCGGCCGCAATTTTACTTCTAATTCCAGATTGGCAAAAAACGTAAATAGTTTGATTTGAATTCAATTTTTTAATTTCACTTTCTAAATGCAGCAACGGAATTTGAATACTATTTTTCAATTTGATTTTTGGCGCTTCATCTTCATTTCGAACATCTAAAAAAAGAACCTCATCGTTTTCTATTTCATTCAAAAGAAGTTCAAATTTTATTTCTTCAATCTGATTTTCAGATGAATTGTATTTCTGTTCGAAATCTTCTTTGGTCATTTCTAATTTTGAACTCTTTTCGAAATCATATTTCTGCTGTTCGTTATTTAAAATATTATAAACCAATATTTTTCCGCTTAAAACTTCTCCAACTCCAAGAATCATTTTTAGAACTTCATTGGCCTGAAACATTCCGATAATTCCAACGGAAACTCCAATTACGCCAGCATCTTCACAATTTGCCGCATTCGAATTTTCATCAGGATACAAACATCTGTAAGTTGGTCCGTTTTGATAATTGAAAACTGAAACTTGTCCTTGGAATCTAAAAATCGATCCGTAAACCATTGGTTTATTGCTCACTAGACAAGCATCATTAATTAAGTATTTTATCGAAATATTGTCTGTTGCATCAACAATAATATCGTATTTTTCGAACAATGAAATTGCATTTTTTCCAGATAATTTTTCTTCAAAAACATTCACTTTCACTTCCGGATTCAGTTCTGAAAGCATTGCTTTTGCTTCTATAACTTTTCTTTTTCCAACCGCCGAAGTTTTATAAATTACTTGTCTATGAAGATTAGAAACTTCAATAAGATCATCGTCAACAATACCAATTTCGCCGATTCCTGCAGCAGCTAGATAAGGCAGAATTGAAGCAGCCAAACCTCCAGCACCAATTACCAAAACTTTAGATTTCAATAATTTGTACTGACCAATATCTCCAATTTCAGGAAGTATAATTTGTCTCTTATATCGTTCCGTTTCGCTCATAAAATTATTTTTAACCTCCGGCAAATGGCGGCAATAAAGCCACAATATCGTTGGTTTTCAATGTATAATCTACTTCTTTTGAAACTATTTTTTGATTTATTGCAACGCTAAAAGTTAGTGATTCGAACTCGTATTTTTGGCTTAAATTCTGCAAAAGTCTCTGCAATGATAATTCTTCTGAAAAAGTTAATTTTTCAAATTCACATTTTGTTTTCTCAGCAACAGCTCCAAAATATTTAACCTCGATCATTTTTATAAATTTAAATTTTGAAAAATGAATTCATCATCAAAATGTTCCTGAAAATATTCTGTCAGTTTTGATGTGTTTTTCACCACTTCACCAATCACGATAATCGCAGGTGATGAAATATTCTTTTCGGATACCAATTTAGTAATTGTACTTATAGTTCCGATTGCTTTTTGTTCTGAATTTTTTGTTCCGTTTTGAATAATTGCGACTGGAAGGTCATCATTTCTATTCTCTTGATAAATCGAAATAATCTCATTTAATTTATGCATGCCCATCAAAATAACAACAGTCGCAGCCGATTTTGATGCTAAATGAACATCTTTTGATAATTCGTGATTTGAAGTTGTTCCCGTTATAACCCAAAAGCTTTCAGCAATTTTACGTTGTGTCAAACTGATTCCTGCTGTTGCTGGAACACCTAAAGCAGACGAAATTCCTGGAACGACAGCGGTTTCTAAGCCAAATTTTACCGCGTAATCAATTTCTTCGCTTCCTCTTCCAAAAATAAAAGAATCTCCTCCTTTTAAACGAACCACATGTCCGTGAAGATTTGCCATTGAAACTATCAAATCGTTAATTTGATCTTGCGTGTACGCGTGGCAGCCTAAACGTTTACCAACAAAAACAATTTCTGCATTTGATGCATATTCTAGTAATTCTTCGTTTACAAGAGCATCATACAGAACTACATCGGCGCTTTCTAAAGCTTTAATTGCTTTTAATGTAATCAATTCAACATCGCCTGGACCTGCGCCTACAATCGTCAATTTTGGTGTTTTTGAATTTCGCATAGTCTTTTAAGTTAAATTGATATTTAGATCATTCAATTCGTCAGCCGAATTAATATTGGTTAAATGAAAGTTTTCACTTTCTTCTATATTAATGATTTGATGAGGCAATTTTGCCAACAAATCCATCATTTTTAATTCATTCGAATCAATTGCTTCTTTAATGGCTGCAACAATATTTTTGGAATAAATTCCAATTAAGGGATGCGTTTTGCTTTCGGATGCAAAAACTGTTATCTCAGCTTCTTTGGTATGTTTTGAAATTAATTCTTGCAATAATTCTGTTGAAATTAATGGAATATCACAACTTAAAATCAGATTAAATTTGGTTTCCGAATGTGACAATGCCGTGTAAATTCCACCCAAAGGCCCTTTGTCTGCAATTAAATCGGGAATTTTTTCATAATCCAAATAATCGTATTCTTTTGATGATGTAATCAATTTAATTCGATCTGTAATAGGCAAAATCGCCTGAATAATGTGTTCGATAAATGGCTTACCTTGAAACAAAACCAATCCTTTTTCTGACTGCATTCTGGTGCTTTTTCCTCCGCAAAGAATAAATACTGATATTTTCATGGTTTCTTTCTTTTTCAGGTTTCAAGCTATATGCTTTTATTTACACAACGCTTTTCAATATTGGAAATAGAATCGCTGTTTTCTTTCTATTTGCTTCTTTCTTCTATCTTTCTAAAAAAAATTAATCAATTGGCAGAATCGTTACCGATGAACCTTTTTTTATGCTTTCAACATCATGAGGGACGATTACTAATCCATTCGCTATTGCGAAAGTATTTAGCATTGCCGAACTTTGTCCTTCTAGAATTTCAACGCTGCTTTCATTATATAATGCTTTTAAGAAAAGTGTTTTTCCTGTAGTATTAGTAATCTGATTCTGTAACTTACGGACAATTTTTGGCAAATGTGTATTAGAAAATCCCATTTTGTTTTTAACCGCAGGATATACGTAGATATAAAAATTAGTTAATGACGATGCTGGATTTCCTGGTAAGGCAAATACCAAAGTGTCTTTTTTAGCACCAAAAAACATGGGTTTTCCAGGTTTCTGATTGATTTTATAAAAAAGTTCCTGTACTCCATTTTTCAATAATGCTTCTTTTACAAAGTCATAATCGCCAACCGAAATTCCGCCAGAAATTAATACAATATCATTTTTTTTAAGGAAAGACTGTAATGCTTTTTTAGTCGCTTTTAGATTGTCTTTAACTGTATGAACTTTAACTTTATTAATTCCAATTGTCTGAAGTGCGGCTTGCAACATTACTGAATTGCTTTCGTAAATTTTGCCTTTTGGAAGTTTCTTACCTGGTTTTATCAATTCGTTTCCAGTAATCAAAATGGCAATTTTGGGCTTTTTATAAACTGTTATTTCTGTAATTCCCAAACAAGCTAAAAAACCAATTGCTGCAGGAGTAATCAATGTATTGGCATCAAAAACAACATCTTCAGCATTAATCTGTTCTCCTTTATTTCTTACGTTGGCAAAAGCTTCTGGTTTTTTGGCTATCAAAATCGAATCTTCATTAGCCATAACATGCTCCTGCATTACAACAGTATCTGCATTTTTAGGAACATAAGCTCCTGTAAAAATACGTACTGCTTCATTTTCTTTTAGTTTTATATTGTTATGATCTCCCGCTTTAGAAGTTCCAACCACATCAAATTGATGCCTAATAGAATGTGTAAAAGCATATCCATCCATTGCTGATTGGCGAAACGGTGGCATTGAAATAGGCGAATAAACTGTTTCTGCCAAAATATATCCTAACGCTTTACTCACCGAAATTTTCTGCGTTGATAAAACCGAACTATTTGCCGCAACAATTTCTAAGGCTTCTTTTACTTCTATCATTTTCTTTTTAATTATAAAACTAAGTAAAAATACTTATTGCAAATATAAGTATTTATCATTAGGTTGGTTCAAAAAATTCTATTTTCTTTTAATACCTATAAAATTACTTTAATTTATTCAAAATCAACTTTAAATTCTTATTTAGATTTTACAAAATTAAAGCTAGAAATTGCTTTATAGAGCTTTTTTACTTCATTTGAAATTCAAAAAACCCATTTTAGAGGGAATTTAAGAATAAAAAACAAGAGTAAATTACTACAATTTTGCATGGTTTTTAAATTATTCTTTAACAATTATCTCAAACTCAATTATCTTATCAAGTCCTTTAGAATAAGGCATTCGCAAAAAATAAGGATATTCCACAAGGCTTGTAGCAGCATATTTTTCAAAAAAAGTGCATCAAATTTTTGGTTTTTATTATATAAAATTTAACTTTGTCTATAGGATTAGTAGAGTTTAAAATAGTATTTCAAACCTTAAAAACTATTATTGTGAAAACAACAGAAAGCATATCGCGTTACATTCTTCGTAAAAACTACACTTATAGCACTATTTGTTATATGTGTATCTGTTGTTAATAATCTACATATTTTGTTTGCCTTTAGATTTCATATCGAAGCAAATCTTTTAAAACACCACCAAAAATATTTACTGAATTTAACCAAAGGTCTCTTTCGATGCAATTATTTGTATTGGAGCAGATTCTTGAAACTATATCTATTATTCAATAAATTAAATAACTAACAATTAAAAAAAAACTAAAATGAAAACAATGCAAAGCTGTTGCTGTAAATAAAAAAAGCCATTTCTGCGGCAACAGAAATGGCGAGGCTTAAAGAAACATTTATCACTAAATCAAGAACACTTTTAGAGTGCTGTATAAACAGTGCTCAGGGCGTCTTGTTAATTACTTAAAACCAGTACAAAGAAATGAAAAAAAAATTAAACCTATATATACTCTTGCAGTTGCTCTTTATAACGGCAGGAATACAAGCCCAAAATACCACACCTCTTATTCAATCTAAACTTGACGGAACTGTTGTAGATGCTATTACAAATCAGCCTATTATAGGGGCTTCTGTCAATATTAAAGGAACAACTCACGGAGTTGTAACAGATACTGAAGGAAAATTTTACTTTCAAACGGGACAAAAATTTCCTTATACTTTGATCGTAAGCTACATTGGATATAAAAAACTAGAAGTCACTGTTGAAAAAAACCCTGTTATTATTAGTCTTAGAGAAGAACGCCAAGAATTAGACGAATTGGTAGTTGTTGGTTATGGAACTCAAAAAAGAAAAGACATTACAGGTTCTGTCGCTTCGGTTCCAAAAGCCAATTTATCTCAGGTGACTTCTTCGGCAGATAACCTATTAAGAGGCGCTGTAGCGGGAGTTGTAGTCACACAAAGTTCTGGCCGTCCTGGAGCATCATCGAGTGTTCGCATTCGCGGAGGAAACTCGATTACTGCTGGTAACGAACCGCTTTATGTTGTTGACGGAATTTTAATTTACAATGATAACAGCAACAGTTCTGCAGGAGTAACTTATGCTGGAGCCAGCGTAAATGTTCTTTCTACAATTAATCCTGCTGATATAGAATCTATTGAAGTTCTGAAAGATGCTTCTGCAACTGCAATTTACGGTTCTCGTGGTGCAAATGGAGTTGTCATTATTACGACTAAAAAAGGAACAAAAGGTCAAGATAATATTTCATACCAAGGTTATTTCGGATTCCAAAATATTTCAAAGAAACTGAAATTAATGAATGCCAGTGAATGGGCAAGTTTAAGAAACGATGTTCAGGCAAGTATTGGTCAAGCGCCTTCTTTTTCTCCAGAGCAAATCGAAGCTTTAAAAACTTCTGGAAATTACGATTGGCAATCTGCTGCTTTTGTTACTGCAGCACCTGTTCAAAACCATAACTTATCTTTTTCTGGCGGAGACGAAAAATCCAGATATGCAATTTCTGCAGGATATTTTGATCAAGACGGTATTGTTTTAGGTTCTGATTTTAAACGTATTTCGCTTCGTGCCAACTATGAAAGAAACTATTCTCAGAAATTTAAATTTGGAGTAAATGCCAATTATACCAATTCAATTGCAAATGGTGTTGGTACAAATGGAGGCGCAGCGGCTGGAAGAAATCCGAACCCGCTTGTTAGTGTGCTCTTAACAGCTCCTGTCGTACCTATTAAAAATGCAGACGGAAGCTATAATGTAACCAACAATCCTTATGCAACTTCTGTAAATGGTTATGTTCCAAATCCGATTAACGATTTGGATAATACAATTAACGAAACCAAATTAAACCGAATTCTAACCAGTTTATTTGGCGAATACAAATTCAATAAAGAATTAACTGCAAAAGTGGCTGTAAGCGGTGATGTTTTAAATACAAAACAAAATTATTATGCGCCATCAAACACAACAACAGGAGCGGGAACAAAAGGTTTAGCTTCTATTGGAGAAAGATCAGTAGGTTCTGTTTTAAACGAGAATACATTGAATTATAATACTCATTTTGGCGAGAATCATAAGTTTTCTGCCTTGGGAGGTTATACGCTTCAATATACAAAAGGCGAAGTTGTGAATGCTGGCGCTCAAACTTTTGTTAATGATGCCAATACTTACAATGCTATTCAAGATGGTGTACCAGTAAAACCATACAGCGATGCTTATGAAAGTGTGTTAAAATCTTGGTTAGCGAGAGTGAATTATTCATATAAAGGAAAATACAACTTTACGCTTTCAGGTCGTGCGGATGGTTCTTCTAGATTTGGTTCAGAATCGCTTTGGGGTTATTTTCCTTCTGCGGGATTTTCATGGAATATTACTGACGAAGAATTTGCCAACAATATTAAAGGCGTAACTGAAGCCAAACTGAGAATTACAGCAGGAACAACAGGAAACCAAGAAATTGGAAATTATCTTCCACTTGCTTCAATGGGATCTGTAAATTACTCTTTTGGAGGAACTTTATACACTGGTCTTGCTCCTACTCGATTGGCAAATCCAGATCTAAAATGGGAAAAAACAAACCAATATAATGTTGGATTGGATTTATCATTATTGGACCGAAAAATCAATTTTGTTTTTGATGTGTATTACAAAAAGACAAAAGATTTATTAATTAACGTTCCTGTGCCTTTGAGTTCAGGTTATGCAACTGTGCTTCAAAACATTGGAGGAGTTGAAAATAAAGGTTTTGAAGTTGGTTTAACTACCGAAAATATCAAAACAGAAAACTTCGCTTGGAATTCAAACATTGTATTTTCTCTTAACCGAAATAAAGTTACTGAAATTGGAAATGGCGTAAACGAATTTTTCCCAGTAGTTCCAAATGGTTCTTTATTACAGCAGCAGCCAGTTATTGTAAAAGTAGGTTTGCCTTTGGGAAGTTTCTGGGGATACAAAACCAACGGAATTTTTCAGACTCAGGAAGAAGTTAATACACAACCAAAAATCAACAGTTTAGCAAATACAAAAGTTGGAGATAGAAAATATGTTGATACAAACGGAGATGGTGTAATTACAGCTCTTGACAAAGGAAATCTAGGAACTTCTCAGCCAAAATTTGTTGGAAGTTTCAGCAACACGGTTTCATACAATGATTTTGATTTGAATTTCTCTTTTCAAGGAGCTTACGGAGGAAAAATCTTCAATGCTTTAAATCAGCAATTAGAAATTTCTACGCTTGGGACTAATGCAGCAGCGACTTTAAATGATCGTTGGACACCAACCAATCCGAGTAATGAAATTCCGAGAGCTTCTAGTTCTCCACTAGGAATTGTTTCTGAACGATACGTAGAAGATGCTTCTTTCTTACGATTAAAATTAATCACTTTAGGATACACTTTACCAAAAAGCGTTTCTAAAAAACTGGGAACAAAAAGCGTAAAAATCTACGTTTCAGCAGAAAACTTAATTACATGGACAAAATACACTGGCTATGATCCAGAGGTAAGTTCATACGAACAAAACAACTTATATCCGGGAATTGACTTTGGTTCTTATCCAAACTCTAAAACATTCATCTCGGGCTTGAACGTAACTTTCTAAGTAAAAAAATATCAAAATGAAAAAGATCATTATAACATTCCTTTTAAGTGCAGGCCTATTGGCATCGTGCGCTGATCTAGAGGTAACACCTACCTCTTTTGTAACCGAAGACAATTATTTTGTCACTCAAGATGATGCCGTTGCAAGTGTAACTGCCGTTTACGCTTCTTTAAGCCTTGATCCAGGCGAGCAAAGTTTGTTTGGAAGAAACCTTTATTTCTTGACTGATATGGGATCTGATTATGCAGCTGCAGGAGTTTCTGCAACAAATCCGCAGGTTAGAGCAATGAGCAGTTTAACGCATGATGCAACTAATGACCGCGTTCAGGTAGCTTGGAGACAAATTTATAACGGAATCAATAGAGCCAATGTTTCTATTGACAATATTTCGAAAGTTTCTGGTTCTGAAGTAATCAAAACTAGATTAATTAATGAAGCTAAATTTATTAGAGGACTATTATATTTTCAGGCAGTCCGTCTTTGGGGCGGCGTTCCGATTGTTTTACACGAATCTACTTCTATCAATTTGGGAGATTTAAAAACTAATCGTTCAACAGTTGACGAAGTTTACAATCAAATCATTAAAGATTTGACTGATGCCGAAGCTTTACCCAAAACCTATACTGCAGCAGATGCTGGGCGTGCTACTTCTGGTGCTGCAAAAGCAATTTTAGCCAAAGTGTATCTAACTAGAAAAGACTGGCCAAATGCTATTGCAAAATCTAGAGAAGTTATTAATGGAGGTTACGGATATGCTTTGTTTGAAGATTTTCAAGACATTTTCACTAAAACAAAAAAGAACGGGAAAGAACATATTTTCTCGGTTCAATTTGAGCCAAATCAAGCAGGAAATGGTTCTAGCGGAAGCACTTTTCAAGCAACTTCTTTTACTGGATTTACAGCAACAGAACCAGCAGATATTATCTCAGACGTCGCTTTGTTCTATGATATTTATGCTCCTGGTGATAAAAGAAGAGATGTGAGTTATGCCAAACAATTGCTTAATCCGTCAACGGGAACACTTTATACTTTTCCGAAACCAATCTTCAAAAAATACTTGGATTTGTCTAATCTGGCAACACCTTCAAACGTAGCGATCAACTTTCCTGTTATTCGTTATGCGGACATTCTTTTGTCTTTAGCGGAAGCGATAAATGAACAAGGTGGACCAACTGCAGAAGCTTACGAATTAATTAATCAAGTGCGTAGAAGAGCTTTTGGAAAAGATATTACAACTCCAGATGCAACTCTTGATTTATCTGGATTAGATCAAACTTCTTTTAGAGCAGCAATTCAAGAAGAGCGCAAAAAAGAATTTGTTCAAGAAGGACAGCGTTGGTACGATTTGGTAAGATGGGGAACATTGGTTACCGAAGTGAAAAAAGTAACGGCTAAAAATTCAGTTTCAGAAAGAAATAATCTTTATCCGATTCCGCAAAGCGAAAGAAATATTAACCCAGATGGATTACCTCAGAATCCTGGATATTAATTCAAACCATATAACTAGAAAACTATAAAACAATGAAAAATTTTAAAAATAGCATTTCAATCAAAGGCTCTAAGAAAGGGCTTTTGATTACTGCTGTCCTAATTGCACAATTAGGATTTGCACAGGACAAACAAGAATTTAAGGGCACAATCGGTAAAACTTTAGCTGATTCTAAAGAATATTGGCCAGAACCTGTAACGGCTCCAAAAGGCGCTCCGAATATTGTTTGGATTCTTTTGGATGATGTTGGATTTGGGGCTTCAAGTACTTTTGGAGGCTTAATCAATACGCCTACTTTTGATAATCTTGCTAATAACGGACTTCGTTATACTAACTTTCACACAACAGCGATTTGTGCTCCTACCCGTGCTGCTTTATTGACAGGTAGAAATTCAGGAAGAGTTCACGTAAGCGGATTTTCTCACACTATTCTTTCTGCAGGTTTCCCAGGTTGGGACGGAAGAATTCCTTCTGATAAAGGAACTATTGCTGAGATTTTACGTGACAATGGCTACAACACTTTTGCGGTTGGAAAATACGGGGTTACGCCAGACGAAGATGCTACAGATGCAGGCCCGTTTGACAGATGGCCAACTGGAAAAGGTTTCGATCATTTCTACGGATTCTTAGGTTCTCAAACCGATCAATACAATCCTGATTTGGTAGAAGATCAAACTCATATTAAACCTGATGGACGCCACTTAAATGAATTGATTACAGACAAAGCTATCAGTTATATTCAGAAACAGCAAAAAGC
>NZ_DHEI01000008.1:10350-11523 GCF_002399805.1 Flavobacterium sp. UBA4854 | reverse complement strand
CAGGTTGCCGAAAAATGGGTTGAACCTTATAAAGGAAAATTTGATGAAGGTTGGGATGTTTACCGTGAAAAAGTATTGGCCAACCAAAAGAAATTGGGAATATTTCCTCAAAATGCAGGACTGCCAGATCGTAACGCTTTAATTACAGAATGGAAAAAATTAACTCCAGACCAAAAGAAAGTGTATGCGAGATTTATGGAAGTTTACGCTGGATTCCTGACGTACACAGATTACGAAATTGGAAGAGTTGTAAACTATTTGAAAGAAAGCGGACAATTGGATAATACTTTAATTTTTGTTGCTATTGGCGATAACGGCGCTAGCAAAGAAGGAACGCTACAAGGAACAATCAATCAGAGTTTGTTTGCTCAAGGAAAAACAGATGAGGAGAATTTCCAAAGCAATTTGAATAATATTGGAGAAATCGGAACAGCAAAAGGTTTAAATACCAATTATCCTTTGGGATGGGCTCAGGCTACAAATGCTCCTTTCAAAAACTGGAAACAAGATGCACATTCAGAAGGAGGAACTCGTAACCCGTTAATTGTATTTTATCCAAACGGAATTAAAGATAAAGGCGGAATCAGAAATCAATATAGCCATGTAACCGATTTGCTTCCTACAACTTTGGCTATTGCAGGAATTAAGGCTCCAGAATACATCAAAGGAATCAAACAAGATATCATTCAAGGTTCTTCGTTTCAAGCTTCTTTAGATAATCCTAAAGCTGAATCATTGCATAAAGTTCAGTACTACTACATCTTCGGAAATAGAGCTATTTACAAAGACGGATGGAAAGCTTCTGCAGCACATTTACCAGATTCTTTTGCAGTAAAAAAATCTTTGGGAAGCAATGAGAAACCTGCTCCAAGCAATTTTGATACAGATGTTTGGGAATTATACAATCTAAACGAAGACTTTAACGAACGTAATAATCTGGCGAAAAAATATCCTGAAAAACTAGCTGAGCTTCAAAAATTATTTGACGAACAAGCAAAAGAAAACAATGTTTACCCATTGATTGATTGGCAGGACGTTTACAACAGAAGAATCCACAATACAGGAGTTGATAAAGGAAAAACGGTTTCTGACTTAATCAAACAGGCTACTAAACCTGGAGGAACCAATAACTAAATTACACAACCTGCAAGGTTTCTAAAACCTTGTAGGTTT
>NZ_DHEI01000008.1:4790-10175 GCF_002399805.1 Flavobacterium sp. UBA4854 | reverse complement strand
TAATTATGAAACGAGTAGATTATGAAATTATAGGAAAAAAGATTGTCGTGGGGATAATCTTGTTTTTAGTTCCACTGGCTATTCTGGCTGGCGGATTAGCAGTAGTAAATAATTTTTTAAAGTAAGAGATCATGGCAATAGTTCAAAAAGAAAAATTAACTAGAGACTTAACAATAAGTTTCTTCATTTATTCATTGCCTGTAGTGGCAATTTACCTTTATTTTAAATTAACTGGAGGAGCGATAAGTCAGTCGCATATTACACTTCCATCATTTTTAGAATTTGCACAGCCTGTCTTTGCAAACATCAGAACTTGGGGATTAACTGTTTTTATGCTAGTTCTTGGTGTAATCGAATTTGCAGCTGGTTTGTATGATGACGAATGGACAGGCGAAGAACGCAAAATAGATATTGTTTGTTTCCTAGCGCCAAAATTGCTTTTACCTCCTGTAATTGCTTTTTTTAGTTTAACAGCTTTGCCTTATTTGTTACCAAATTTGGCTAACTCATTATCATGGGTTCCGTTTTGGGGAGGCTTTTTCTTAATTGCGATTGCAGACGATTTAACGCAATATTGGTATCATAGATTGCATCATCAGGTTCCGTTTTTATGGCGTTTTCATAGAACACATCATTCGGCTCCATACATGGGAATGGCAATGGCTTCTAGACAAAACTTTATTTATACGGTTTTCTTTTCTCAAATTTATTTAACAGCGACTTTAACGTATTTAGGTTTAGGACTTCCAGCTTTATTTGTTCTGGTAATCAAAAGCTTTATCACTTTGGGAGCACATTCAAGCATTAAATGGGATAAACCTTTTTACAAATACAAAGTGTTGCATCCAATTGCTTGGGTTTTAGAAAGACTTATTTCTACTCCAGCAACGCATCATGCACATCACGCTGATACAAGCGGAGACGGTGTTGGGCATTTTAAAGGAAACTTCGGAAACATGTTTTTTATCTGGGATGTCATTTTTGGAACAGGATTAATTACCCGTAAATATCCAGAATCGTATGGAACAAAATCATACAAACAAGAAGAATGGTACGCACAGTTTTTATGGCCAATTTTTAAATCTAAAAAAGAAGGAAGCTCACTTTCTGAAGGAGTGTTATCACTTCCTTTAAAACCTAAAGTAGTTACTGAAGAAACTCCTAAACCAGTTTTAGAACAAGTATAATCTTTTCAGATATGAAAAATCATTTCTTTAAAATCAGTATAACAGCAATTGCCCTTTTATGGGTAATTGCTGCTTTTTCGCAAAATGAAATTCATAATTCATTATCTTTAGATTCGTTTTATTCGAAAATAAAAAGCCAAAAGAATCCGCAGATTGTTGATGCGAGAACGTCCGAAGAATTTGCTTTAAACCATATCGAAGGCGCTGTAAATTTTAATCTTCAATCTGAAAATTACATACAATCTGTTTCAAAACTTGATAAATCCAAACCTGTTTTTATTTATTCTATCGGAGCAGGAAGAAGTGTTGCTCTAGAAAAAGAATTGCTAAAAAATGGTTTCTCAGAAGCTTACAGTTTAGAAGGCGGAATTGCTAATTGGATTGGAAACGGAAAACCTTTTTATTCTAATCTAAAAAGCAAATTATCATTGGCAGAATTCAATAAAATTATTGCCGATAACAAAACTGTTCTAGTAGACATTGGTTCCAAATATTGCGCGCCTTGTAAAAAAGTAAAACCCATTTTAGAAACCATCCGATCGGAATACGGAACCAATTTAAAGATCTTAGAAATTGAGTTAGAAGACAGTCCGCAGGTTATTGCCGATTTAAAAACCGTAAGAGTTTTTCCGACTTTGGTTTTATACGAAAATGGAAAAATTATTTTTAAGAAAGAAGGCATCAACGATTTAAAAAATGAGGTTGATGTTGCATTGGCTTCGAAATAATCTCGAAACTTTTTACACTTATGTAACCATAATATTGTCATTTCGACGAAGGAGAAATCTTCGCAAGAAGCTCTACAAAGATTGGATATTCGTTGCGGAGTTACTCGTGAAGATTTCTCCTTCGTCGAAATGACAAAAATGCGTGTAAAACTTTGACAGAGTTCTATAATCGTAATATTTGTCAGGCTGAGCGAAGTCTAAGCCCCACAATCAAAATCGCCAATCTTTGTAGAGCTTCTTGCAAAGATTTCTCCTTCGTCGAAATGACAAAAAATACGTATAAAACTTTGTCAAAGTTCTTGCATTCCATAAAAAAACAAACCAAAAACCATACTATGGCAACCTATAGAAAAATAACCAAAATTGCCCTTCCCATTTTACTTGTGCTTCTAATTATAGCAGCATTTTTATTCTGGCCAATTAATACAGACGGAACATTAGTCAAAGAAGATCAAAAACTTGCAAAAGGGAAAAAAGATTTTTTGGCTTCAAAACCTAAAGATTCCGTTTCCGGAAAAAAGACCAATGTCATTATTATCCTTGCTGATGATTTAGGCAAATATGATATTTCGCTCTACGGCGGAAAATCGACTCCTACTCCACAGATCGACTCTTTGGCTGCTTCGGGAGTTACTTTTACTGATGGATATGCATCTGCAGCAATCTGTTCGCCTTCGCGCGCTGGATTAATTACAGGAAGATATCAGGAACGTTTTGGTCATGAATATCAGCCAGGCGATCGCTATCCAAAAAACAATTTGGAATATTACGGTTTTAAATATTTAATTAAAACAGACAATTGGAGATTAAATGATAAAATCAATTATCCAAATGAAGCTTCAATTGCAACGCAGGGACTTCCAAAATCAGAAATCACATTTGCCGATTTGGCTAAAAGACAAGGTTACAGCACTGCAATAATCGGGAAATGGCACTTGGGTCACAACAACGGATTTTTCCCTTTAGATCGCGGTTTCGATTATCATTACGGGTTTTATCAAGCTTTCTCCCTTTATACGCCTGAAGATGATAATCCAGATATTATCAATCATCATCACAAAGATTTTACCGATAAAACGATTTGGGGGAAAGGACGAGTTGGAATTGGCCAAATTAGACGAGATTCTACTATTATCGATGAAAAAGAATATTTAACTGAAAAGTTTGCTGACGAAGCCGAAGCCTTTATTGATAAAAATAAAAATAAGCCTTTTTTACTTTATCTTCCGTTTAATGCGCCTCACACTCCTTTTCAAGTTCGTAAAAAATATTACGATCGTTTTCCGAATGTCAAAGACGAAAATAAACGTGTTTATTTTGCCATGATCAGTGCTTTAGATGATGCGATTGGAAGAATTCGTGAGAAAGTAAAAAAGGAAGGTCTTGAAGACAATACTTTAATCATTTTTGCCAGCGATAACGGCGGCGCCGATTATACTTTTGCCACTACAAACGCACCTTTAAAAGGCGGAAAATTTTCTCACTTTGAAGGCGGAATTAATGTTCCGTTTTCACTTTCGTGGAAAGGAAAAATCAAACCTCATACAATTTACAAAACACCTGTAAGCACTTTAGATATTTTTACAACAATTGCCGCAGCTATTGGTTCTGATTTACCTAAAGACAGAGTTTATGACGGTGTTGATTTAGTAAAAACAGTAAATGAAAACACAGTAGCGCACAAAGATTTATATTGGCGTTCTGGTGATGCAAAAGCGGTTCGAAGTGGTGATTGGAAATTAATAATTAGCGGAAAAACGCATGAAAAATGGCTTTATAATCTGGCTTCAGATAAATCGGAAACAAAAGATTTAGCACAACAAAATCCGCAGAAAGTAAAAGAATTAGAAACAGCTTTACAAACTTGGGAAAAGGGTTTAATTAAACCACTTTGGCCCAATCTAACTTACTATGAATTTGACTTTGGCAAACAAAAATACTTTGTCGATTTGTAAACTTTAAATATAAATACTCCTCTCCTGCAAGGTTTCCAAAACCTTGTAGGATTGTTTTTAACTACTCCAATAATTACTTAATACCGACAAGGTTTTGGAAACCTTGCAGGAAAGAAAAAAATCAAAATGTCAACCTCAACAAAATTTATTATTCACGAAGATTGGACCGTCGTAATTCTCGGTTTTCTCATTATCGGAATTTCACTTTTTATTTTTCTGCCAGAAGTTCCCATTTTTAAATGGACAAACGGAACAGATTTAATAAACAATGTTTTCGAAATCAAAAACCTTCAAACTATAGGGTTGCAATTTATTTATTTCCTTTTAATTGGAATTATCGGGACTTTTTTAGTTGGAAAATCAGTTAGGAATTTCATTCTCGCATTTCCAATAATTTATTTCCTTACCCTAATTGCGCTAATTCTTTCCGGAAATACAAAAATCAAAGCATTAAATCTGGAAGCGGTTATTTTCAGTTTAATAATCGGATTAATAATTGGAAATTTATTCAAACTTCCAGAATGGTTTCGTTCTGCTTTATCAACTGAACTTTTTGTCAAAATTGGCTTGGTTTTATTAGGCTCGAGTGTTATTTTTTCAGACATTCTAAAAGCAGGATCTTTAGGATTAATTCAAGCTTTGGTTGTTGTTTTATCTGTCTGGTATTTTGCCTTTTGGCTCTGCCGAAAATTAAAAATTGATGATGAATTGACTTTGATGATTTCGAGTGCTGTTTCTATCTGTGGCGTTTCGGCAGCGATTGCAACTTCTGGAGCCATAAAAGGAGATTCTAAAAAATTATCTTATGTAATTTCTATCGTTTTGGTCACAGCCATTCCAATGATGATTTTTATGCCAATGATTGCCAAATACTTTAATTTTCCTGAAGAAGTTACAGGAGCTTGGCTCGGAGGAAGCATTGATACTTCTGGCGCCGTGGTTGCTTCTGGAACTTTGGTTGGCGAAACGGCATTAAAAATCAGTACTATTGTAAAGTTTTCTCAAAACGTTTTATTAGGAATTGCTGCTTTTGCCATTTCTGTTTATTGGACTTATACGCACAACAAATCGGGAGAAGCTTTAGAATCAAAACCATCACTTTATGTCATCTGGGAACGTTTTCCAAAATTTGTTATTGGGTTTATTGGCGCCTCTATAGTTTTCTCTTTTTTCATTACACCCGAAACTCGAGAAACTGTCAAGGAAAGTTTAAAAAATATTCAGGGCCTTTGGTTTGCTTTGGCCTTTACAAGTATTGGTCTAGAAACCAATTTCAAAGATCTGCTTCAAAACAATAGCAAAAAACCTTTGATTACTTTCTTAATCGCACAGTTATTTAATATCATCATTACACTTATCATTGCTTTTTTACTCTTTAGCAAATAATTTAAAGAGAGCTTTAAAAACAAAATATAATACTATGAATACCAAACTAAAAAACATTTTACTTTCTTTCCTTCTCTCAGGAACAGGATGTATTTACGATTTAAATGCTCAGAATAATGCATCAAAACC
>NZ_DHEI01000008.1:0-4539 GCF_002399805.1 Flavobacterium sp. UBA4854 | reverse complement strand
AGAGCTTCTTTACTAACGGGACAATATCAGCATAAAGCGGGAGTTGGCTTTTTTGACGTCAATTTAGGACTGCCTGCTTATCAAGGATATTTAAACAAAGAATCTTTAACATTAGGAGAAGTTTTCCGTTCGGGCGGGTACAGTACCCTTTTATCAGGAAAATGGCATGTTGGTTCAGAAGATCAAGCCCAATGGCCAAATCAAAGAGGTTTCGATAAATTTTATGGCATCTTAAAAGGAGCTTCCAATTATTTTGACACCAAACCTTTGCCTTTCGGAAAAACGCCTTATCCAGTAAAATTAATTCGCAATAACGAGGAATTGCACCCAAAAGATGATTCCTATTATTTTACAGATGAAATTGGAAATAACGCTGTTACTTTTTTAGACGAACAAAATAAAGAAAACAAACCTTTCTTCTTATACTTGGCTTTTACTGCTCCGCACTGGCCATTACAGGCAAAACCTGTCGATATTGCAAAATACAGAGGGAAATTTGATGAAGGTTGGGACATTTTAAGAGAAAAAAGAATCAAAAAATTAAAAGAAAACGGAATTTTACTACCAGACCAAACTATTGCTCCGAGAGATCCAGAAGTTCCAGAATGGAATAAACTGACTTATGATGAAAAACAATTCTGGAAAGCAAAAATGGAAGTTTATGCTGCAATGGTAGATAATATGGATCAGAATGTGGGCAAAGTTTTAGATAAACTGAAAGCACTTAAAAAAGACAAAAACACACTGATTATTTTTATTTCTGATAATGGTGCTCAAGGCGGATTCAATACTTACAATCCCTTAGGAAGAGGTTTGGTTAGAAATGATGGACCTATTGGAACTTCGGGATCATTTGATTATCAGGAACAAAACTGGGCATATTTATCGAATACTCCATTACAGGATTATAAAAACAATATGCATGAAGGAGGTTTTAGTTCACCGTTTATAGCTTGGTATCCTTCAAAAATTAAAGCCGGAAGAATTGACAAAGGAACAGGTCATATTATTGACCTTGCTCCTACTTTCTACGAATTGGCAGGAATTGAATATCCTAAAAATCTAAATGGAGTAAATTCTAATCCGCTTGCTGGTAAAAGTCTGTTGCCTGTTTTATTTGACAATGTTTCTGAAGTAAACAGAGGCGCACCGTTATTTTGGGAAAGAGCCGGAAACAGAGCCGTAAGAGAAGGAAAATGGAAATTGGTCTCTATTTATCCGTCATACCAATGGGAGCTTTATGATCTTGAAAAAGACCGAGGCGAAACAACAAATGTTGCTGCTCAAAACCCTGGAATTGTAAATGATCTTTCAGCAAAATATTTTGATTGGGCAGACAAAACAGGAGTCGTAGAATACAGCAAATTTAAGTTGAAACCGGAAACAATGCCTGGCGGCGCTGCATTAAAAAAATAATTACTTTTTTTGATATTTTTAGTAATTATAACAAAAAGCGATTGGTAATACAACAGTCGCTTTTTAAAATAAAAAATGGTCTACAAAAAAAGCAGCAAGTAAAATTGCTGCTTTTTTATTTTTATATCTAAACGATAATTATTTAAATTCATTCAAAGATTTCTCAATAATCTCAAGACATTCTTTTATTTGTTCTTCCGTCATAACCAAAGGCGGAGCCAGTCTGATTTTGTTTCCGTGAGTTGGCTTTGCCAATAATCCGTTGTCTCTAAATTTCAAACAAATTTCCCAAGCCAAATCTGATTCTTCGTCTGTATTGATTACAATTGCATTTAAAAGACCTTTTCCACGAACTAGCGTAATTAAATTATTTTTTTCAGCAATTTTATTTAATCCGTCTCTTAAAATAACACCAAGACGTTCTGCATTTTCAGCTAGTTTTTCGTCTTTAATAACCTCAAGAGCTGCAATTGCAACAGCAGCTGCGACAGGATTTCCTCCAAAAGTAGATCCGTGTTGTCCAGGTTTGATAACATTCATGATTTCATCATTACACAAAACTGCAGAAACTGGATAAACTCCACCAGAAATTGCTTTTCCTAAAATCAAAACATCTGGCTGTACATTTTCGTGATGAACTGCTAAAAGTTTTCCTGTACGAGCAATTCCTGTTTGAACTTCATCGGCAATAAATAATACATTATGTTTTTCGCAAAGGGCTTTCGCTTTCGCTAAATATCCTTCAGAAGGAACATAAACTCCTGCTTCGCCTTGAATCGGTTCAACTAAAAATCCAGCGATATTTTTTGATGAATTTAAAGCCTTTTCAAGCGCTTCTAAATTATCGTATTCAATTTTAATGAAACCATCAGTAAAAGGCCCGAAGTTTTTACGAGCTGTTTCATCGTTTGAAAATGAAATAATAGTAGTTGTTCTTCCATGAAAGTTATTTTCACACACAATAATTTGTGCCTGATTTTCTGGAATTCCTTTTACTTCATAAGCCCATTTTCTAGAAATTTTCAAAGCAGTCTCAACTGCTTCTGCCCCTGTATTCATTGGAAGAACTTTATCGAAACCAAAATATTTGGTTACATATTCTTCGTAATTTCCTAATTTATCATTGTAAAAAGCACGAGAAGTCAAAGTAAGTTTCTGAGCTTGTTCTACCATTGCATTCACAATTTTTGGATGGCAATGACCTTGATTTACTGCAGAATAAGCAGATAAAAAATCATAATATTTTTTACCGTCAACATCCCAAACGTATACTCCTTCTCCACGCTCCAAAACTACCGGAAGCGGATGGTAATTATGAGCTCCGTATTTATTCTCTTTTTCAATCAAAATTTCTGATTTTGACGAAAGTGCTTTTTCTGTACTTATCATAATATGCTTTTTATTTTTACAAAAATATTAAAATTAAACAAATAACAATCCAAAAAACAATATTTTGACTTAAATATAACAAAATAAAAGTCAAAAACAACCCTTAAGTGCTTCAAAAAAGAGAAATTTATTTTTTAGCGGAAATTTGATTAGCTGTCAGTTTATTAAAAAAAAGAATTACTTTTATGAATCGCAAAAGACTCAATTTTTAAACGATTTTTACTGAATGGAATTATTAGACGAATTTGATATTAGTATTCTTAAAGAATTAGAAAAAGACGGAAGAATGGCTTTTTCTTCTATCGCCACTAATCTTAAAATATCAAATACAATGGTGCATCAGCGTATTAACAGAATGATTGAACAAGGTGTAATTGGTGGTATTAAACCTATTATTCAGGAAAAGAAAATTGGTTATGACTGGGCTTCTTTTACTGGACTCACACTGAACAAAGATTCTGATTCTGAACGAATTATTGAAGCACTTAAAGAAATTCCTGAGATTACAGAATGTTATTATGTAACAGGTTCTTTTACACTCTACATAAAAATCATAGCAAAAAATCACGAACATATGCGTCGCATTCTTTATGAAAAAATCGACGGAATTCCAGGCATTGACAAAACCGATTCTATCGTAGAATTGGGTTGCGCTTTTAAACGAAATATATCTTTATAAAAAAGAAAAAGATTCTTTTAAAATATTCGTTACAAACCTCACAAGAATTTAGTTGTGAGGTTTTTTTGTAACATAATATTTCTGATATTTGTTAAAAATTGAAGAAATCATGAAAAACTCCATAGTTATTTTATTTAGTGCAATCTTATTTTCTAACCTCATGAATGCGCAGTTAAAACCCGTAAAATACACAGAAGGCAGCCAACAGTTAAATGGCTTATTTATTAAATCTGCTAAAAAAAGTGCTAACAACCCAGGAATCTTGCTTTTACCGGCTTGGCTAGGAATTGATAACGCTTCTAAAGGAATTGCAGAAGAATTATCTAAACTAGGCTATAATGTTTTTATCGCCGATATATATGGAGAAGGAAACTATCCTAAAAATACTGGAGATGCTGGAAAACAGGCTGGTTTTTATAAAACAAACTTCGAAGCTTATCAAAAACGTATTGATGCTGCTTTGAAAGAATTAGTAAAGTCTGGAGCTAATGCTGATAACATTGTTGCTATCGGATATTGTTTTGGAGGAACTGGAGTTCTAGAAGCTGCACGTGGGCATTTGAAACTAAAAGGAGTAGCATCATTTCATGGCGGTTTAGGAAAAGACGCTAGTAGAAAAACGGAAACAATCGATGCAAAAGTTTTAATCTGCCATGGTGCCGATGATCCTTTTGTTTCTAAAGAAGAAATTGCTTCTTGCCAACAAGAAATGCGCGATTCTAAAGCTGATTGGCAAATGATTTACTATGCTAATTCTGTTCACTCTTTTACAAATCCAGAAGCTGGAAATGACAATTCTAAAGGCGCTGCATATAATCCTGTTGCGGCAAAAAGATCTTTTGAGCATTTACAGCTTTTCTTAAATGAAGTGCTAAAAAAATAAAAACTAAAAAAACTACACCAAATCAAAATCAACTGAAATAACCAATGTCACACAACAAAATTAGAGAAGACAAAACCTGTTTAAATTGCAGGCACGTTGTTGAGCAAAAATTTTGTCCTAACTGCGGACAAGAAAACAGTGATTCCAGAAAGACTTTTCATCATTTATTTAT
>NZ_DHEI01000143.1:83088-109936 GCF_002399805.1 Flavobacterium sp. UBA4854 | reverse complement strand
CTGGCATTCCAGACAATGCTGTAACTCGTAGGCGCGTTTGTCACAGCACTGTAGCTCAGACTGGTGCTCTGCACGCCAGCGCTAAAGCACACTGCTCCTGCCGATCCGAGCGTGATTGTCGGAAGAGGATTGACGGTAACTGTAAAATTATTTGCTGCTGATACACATCCATTCGCATTGCTAACAGTTAAGGTCCCAGTGTATGTTCCTGCCGCTGTATTTGTCGGTATAGGGATATTGATCTGACTTGCTGGCAATGGAGCATTAAAAACCGATGCAAAAGTATTTGTCGGACTGGCATTCCATGTAATGCTATAATTAGTTGGCGAGTTTGCTGTAGCGCTATAAGGCAATGTCGTGCTTTGCGCACCTGAACTTATACAAACTGCAGTAGTTGCACCTAATGTTATTGTTGGAAGTGGATTTACTGTTATAGTGAAATTCGTTGCAGCAGCAGATACACATCCAGCCGCATTGCTAACCGTTAGTGATCCTGTATAGGTGCCCGCAGCAGTTCCAGCAGGAACAGCAATATTTATTGGAGTTGCTGGCAATACGGCATTTGTAACAGGCAAAAAGCTATTTGCAGGACTCGCATTCCATGTTATACTATAGTTTGTTGGTGTATTTGTAACTCCAGTATAAGGTAATGCTACATTTTGTAGACTTGCGCTCGCACATATAGCAGAAGTTGTTCCTAAAGTTATTGTTGGCTGAGCGCTAACTATAATATTTGCAGCATTATTTGTACTGATAGATGAAGTACAATCTACTGAAGTTAAAGATGTAATTGTAATAGTGCAATTCCCTAAAGTCGTTAATCCTCTAGCTGTAAAACTTCCAGAACCAGCAGTATTAACTACCATTGGTTCTGTTTTTCCTGTTGCGTTTGGCAGACTTGTATTATAAGTAACTGTATATGTTCCAGCCGGAAGACTTGTTGCTGTACCTGTTAACTGCACTTGTGAAGTGGTTCCTGTACAAACATTTGGTGCAGATGTTGCAGTTAAACTATACGTTTTACAAGTATAAGTAATGTTAATATTACCTCTTGCTCCACTCCCTCCATTTTGTGCAACATTAGCACTTAGAGCTCCGCCACCGCCGCCGCCGTTAGTCCCTCCATTAGTTCCAGCTAGATCTGTTAATAATAAAGTAGATTGCGCAGCTCCACCAGCTCCAGCTCCAGCTACTGTACCGTAATTACCTGCATTTCCACCAGCACCAGACGCAAGAAGCAAACTTAATCCAGCAACTTTACCATTTGTACCATTTGCACCTATTGCAGTTCCGAGATTTCCAATAGCACCAGTACCTCCTGTCCCTCCTGTTGGAGTAGAAGTTGTTGCAATATTACCTTTTCCTCCCAGACCTCCAGGTGCATTGAAAACACTTGTAAATCCCGTTATAAATGATGCTCCTCCTGATGCTCCATCACCAGCTCCTCCGGCAACAGCTGTTCCAACTACATAATTCAAGCTTGAAACGCCTATTGTGTTAATTGTTCCTTTAGCATAAGCTCCGCCGCCGCCGCCGCCGCCGCTTCTCCCTTCAAGAGGCGTCACTTTCGCTCCACCTCCAGCGCCACCGGCTCCCCAAGCTTCAACAGTAACTACATCCATACCGGCAGGAAGAAGAAGAGATCCGCTAGTTGTGAATGGGTGTGATATTTGTGCTTTTGACGTTGTATAAAAAATTGATAAAACTAAAACTAGCAGAATTCTTAATCTTCTACTTGATTTTAATAGTTTTTCAATATCTGCTATTAAAGATAAATGGCCGAACAAACTTGGCATAGTAAGTAAATCTTTTCTCATCTTTTGGCATTTTAGTAATTGAAAAATAAATTCAAACTCAGAACAAAATAAATTGCAAAATCGGGAAAGCTAATATTGGGAAGTCAGATAAACAAAACTAAAGTTGTGATTTGGAAATAAAGAAACCCTCCAATTTTTACAATCAACTTGAGGCAGATAAAACAACAGTTTTTATAGCTGTGCTTTTCGAAGAAAAAAACAAATTACAAAGGCTTATAGGAATACAATTAATCGATAAAAATTGCTTTTAATCGATTAAATACAACTACAAGGTACGATTTTATTTACATTGAAATTCATAATGTAGTATTAAACACATAATTTTAACAGCTAAAATCTATAAACTGTAAAAAATAAGAAAAAACTGTTAAAAAAGAAAAAATCCAATGCTATACCACTGAATAACAATATATTAAAACATTAAAAAGGTTTGTTCCAATAATTTTTCGATTTATTAAAAAATTACCTTTTTTGAATTGGATTTACCATTTCCAAAAATGACTTTTACAAATAAAACCTGATGAGAAGAGGTCAAGTTTTGAACAGCGATTTTTTTAGTTTCAAGTTTATCTTCTTTATAAATTTGATTTCCCAAAACATCAAATATTATAATCTCGCTTATATTTTCTTTGGTAGATTCGATATTTATAATGTGATTTTTAGCAGATATTAAAATGTCATTAGAATTATCTTTAAAAGTTGTATTCCCTAAAGTTTTATCATTGTAAATTATAGAAAAACGATTATAGAAAGTTCCTACTTCAGACGTAAATTGATAAGGCCCTTCAGAAAGATTATGAACTAGATTTAAATTTTTATCTACTAAAAAAATAGGTTTGTCATTAAAAAAATCATCTTGATGATCGATTTCTACTTTAAAACTATCATTAATAGTAGTTTTATATCCTAAAGAAATTGAATCATTCTCCGAAAAAGGCAATTCACGCCCCTGAATCACTAACTTTTTATCTTCTATTATACTATAAAAATCTACTGCCGTTGCTGAGCTCAAATATTCTGCATCATACATTAAATCTAAAGAATTTGAAGCTTCTGTCGCGTAGCCTAATAAGATCTGTTTAAATTCATTTCCATTATTTCTAATGTTTAGCCAAAATCGATACTTTTCGTTAATCGATTTCACTTCTGAATTTGGAGTTGGTCGAAAAAAAGAAGTATTTTTATCTCTGACTCTCATGCTATTATTAAATTCTAAATAACCAGTCTGATTGCTTTTCACAAAAAAACCTTGTCCAGAAGCGATAAGACCATCTGGTGCATCATTACTTATTCCAGAATTTAAAGCTGAACTTGTGCCAACTCCGCCTAGTAAATTATAAACTGCAAAATCATCATTGCTATAACGAGCGGTATTAGTTCCGGGTATAGTTATTCTGGGCGGCGTATTGTGTGTCCAGAAATATAAGGTTCCTTTTGTTTTTGGAGCATTACTTCTTAAGAAATCATCTGCATTTATTGCACAAGGGTATGGATTACCAACGAAATAATACCGCTCTGGTGCAATAAATTCAACTTCTATTTTGCCATTATTTGGAATTCCTTTAAAAACACCTTCAAATATTCCTCGCTCGGTATTAGAAAAACTTTGAGGTGCTCTCACACTGTATCCATGCCCTGGATCCATAGTGAATGTTCCGTAAAGATTTGTTTTCCATCCCAAGATTGGATCAAACCATAAATATTTATCAAAGTATGTTTCTGGCGAAAAATCACATAATTTCATATCTGCTACTGGCGAAGACCAATAGGTAAGATCGAATCGAATTACGGGTTTTGTTTTTCTTTTTGCATGAACAATTCCAGTGTTTACTATATCATCGTCATCTTGATATAGACTGGCGGCATTTTCTAAAACCAGTATTCCTTGGCCGGTATAGGCAAACTCAATTCCTAATGTATTATTCTCAAGCAAAGTAACCGTTTTTCCTTTGTCTATATTACATCCGCAAATATTAGCAGTAGTCAAATTTTGAAAATTTTCTTTAAAGTATACCTCTTTTCCTGCTGAAGGAAAACCGTTTGACCATGAGGTTCCATTCCAAGTTGTTGTATTAATGCAAAATTTTAAACGAGCTATTCTATGTTTTGGCTTGCCCGAAACGGAGTTAAAATTTCCTCCAATTATCAATTTATAATCTTCATTAAAATTCATCGCATACAAGGTGTTATTTAGTGGTGCTACGAAAGAATTATCAAAGATTCCTGAAGATGATAACCGGATCAATCTAGAGGAAGAAATGGCATTATATGTTCCAGAAAAAGTTCCTCCTACCCAAATTCTATCATCTGGCTGCACTAAAAGAGCACGAACATCTCCTTTATTGAAGCCACTACCTGAATTGAAGGTATCATCAAGACTTCCGTCGTTGTTTAATCGAACAATGCGCTTTTGTGAAACCTCATTAAAAGTCAAAAAAGAACCACCTACAATAATCTTCTGATTGGATTGAAGTGCAATTGCAAAAACATATTTATCAAAACCAACTCCTATATTAAAACTCTCGTCAATACTTCCATCTTGATTTAATCTTACTAAACCTGCAAAGGGTATATTATTGAAAGTTTTAAAACGACCTCCTACGAGTATTTTCCCATCTTTTTGCAAAACCAAACTTTCTATGAAAGAGTCTGCGCCTAAACCAATATTAAAATCAGGATCTCTTGCTCCGTTTGGAAGAATTCGGACAATTCTACTAGCATTGACCGCAGATCCATTATATTTGGTAAATGTTCCTGCAGCAATTATTTTTTGATCAGATTGAATGGCCAATGCATTAACCTGTCCATTAAATCCATCTCCACTATTAAATGAGTTATCGATATCTCCATTTGGAAATATTCTAACAATACGATTATTCGTAAAGTCATTATATTTTGTAAAATTACCACCCAAAATTATCTTTCCATCTAATTGCAATATGGTAGCTTTTACTGCATTATTACTTCCTGAATTCATCGCGTTAAAAGCAGGATCAGTCGTGCCATTTTCTAATAAACAAGTAATTTTTGAAGCAACATTTCCATTGAACTTTTTGAAATTTCCCCCAATTATAGTTTTTCTATTTGGAAGAGGCAAAATGCTAAAAACAGAATTGTCAAAACCAATACCAGAAGCCAAGTATGAAATATCATGTTCTCCTTCGTTACTGATTTTTACCAATCTGCCTTGATTTAGACCATTAAAAACACTGAAAGAACCACCGACAAACCAAGCCCCCTCTTCATCAAATTCTAAAGCGAATACTGAAGCTGTTGCAGGCCCAGAACCGATATCAAAATTAGGTTTTATGCTTCCATCGGGTTCTAGTAAAATTAGTCTCACCACTTCGTTGGTATTATAAAATCCCGTAAAGGAACCTCCAACCATTATTTCTCCATTCTTCTTAATCTTGATTGTTTCAACTGCTTCTTTACTAAAACCAGAACCATTTACGAAACTTTCATCTCTAGTTCCGTCTTCATTCAAACGGATGATCCTATTAGCGGTAATATTATTAAAAGAAGTAAAATTTCCTCCTAAAACTATTTTACCATCAGGTTGCAAAGCAATGGCATTAACATCATTGTCAAATCCTGCTCCACAATTAAAACTAGAATCAAAAGTCCCATTAGTATTGAGTCTAATAATACGATTAGCTGAAATAGTATTAAATATGGTGAAATTACCGGTTAGAAGTATTTTCTCGTCTGCTAAAATTTTTACTTGTGTAACATTTAATAAAGATCCCGAACCAATAAGAAATGTAGAATCTAGCGATCCATTTGGCAGCAAGCGTGCAACCCTGTTTATCTTACTACTATTATAGTTGGTAAAACTGCCAACTATAATTATTTTCCCGTCAGACTGTAAAGCAATATCATAGACAATTCCTGAAGTTGCTCCAATTGTTGTATTAAAAGTAGGATCATAAGAACCATCTTGATTCAGACGGATTATTCTTCCTGCACTAATTCCGTTATAGCTTGTAAAGCTTCCTCCAATTATAATTTTCCCATCTGATTGTAAACAAGAAGAATAGATTTTACCATTAAAACCTGTTCCTGTATTGAAACTTTCGTCTATGGATCCATCTGTATTTAAACGAGTGAGATAAGAAACCGATGTTCCGTTCAATCGCAGAAAATCGCCACCAACTAATAAAGTTCCGTCCTTTTGCATGAGAAGAGTTCGGACAGTATTATCAAACCCATCACCATTTTGTCCATCATCAAGAATGTTAAAAGAGTTGTCAATTTTTCCTTGCTGAGCAGAAACTGTACGAACTGATATTGAAATTATGATTAGTAAATAAAATATATTTTTAATCAAGACTATATAATTGAAGTTAATATTTGTAAGAATTAAGCTAAAATTATAAAGCGATTATTAAAAATACAATACCTAGATTTAGGGATATTTTATTAAAAAAAAAGCCCATTCCTTAGAGAAGAAATGGGCTTTGATGAAGTATTATTTTTTTATGGTAAATTAGAAAAAACAACTTTTTTAGAAACTGTCGAACCGTTTTCTAAAGTTACTTTAACTAATAAAACCTGATCGCTAGAATGCAAATTATTAATTTGTAATTCTGACGAATTTACTTTGTTTTTACTATAGATTAACTGAGCTCCAACATTGAAAATATTTACGTCTTTAATTGTTTCTTTAGAAGAAGTAATACTTACTACTTTATTTTTCACTGAAATTAAGACGCTATCTTCAATATTTTCAAAATCACCAGTACCTAATGTTTTATTGGTATAACGAAGAACAAAACGATCTGCAAAAGTTCCGGCTAATGTAGAGAACGTATAATTCTCATTTCGTAAATTGATTATTTTCCCCGTAGTTTTATCCTCTAAATAAACCTCTTGTTTATCAAAGAATCCATCAGCATGATCTATTGCTATAGTAAAATCACTATCTATAGTACTTTTATAACCCAACGGAACAATATCTGTATTGTCAAACGGTAAAGCACGCCCTTGAATGGTTAATTTCTTTGTTTCGTTTATACTATAAAAGTCGATAAATGAATTAGCTCCAAGCGTTGCAGCATCATAATTAAAATCTACGGAATTAGTAGCACCTTGGATATAACCTACTAATATTTGTTTGAAGGCACCTTCGGTATTTCTAATGTTCAGCCAAATACGATTTCTTTCAATACTAGAGCTTTTAGCTGTTTTAAAGAAATTAGTATTTTCTGTTGCACCTTCGCGCATATCATTATTAAAATGTATTACTGTCGTTTTTGGTTTCGCAAAAAATCCCTGACCTGCAGCAATAAATCCACCAAATGATTTAGGTGCTGTTCCGCCATTAATATCTGTACTTCCTGATGCCGTACAAATTATATAATCATTACTACTGTAACGAGCAGTATTGTCTCCAGGAGCTTTCTGCGGAAGTAAAGCATGTATCCAGAAATAAAGCGGGCCTAGAACATCAGGATTAGCATCCCACAATTTCTCTACATCTATCGGTGATGGATAAGGATTTCCTAAGAAAAAGTATTTATCTACAGCTGCACCTGTTACGTCTATATTACCGTTATTTGGAACTCCAATAAATTTTCCTTCAAAGGTACCTCCATCAACATTATCAAATTCTTGAGGTCCTCGAATGCTATATCCTTTTCCTACTTCCATTGGCAATGTTCCATACAAATTAGTTGCCCATTTATACTCAGAAGACCAGTATAAAAATTTATCGAAATAGGTAGTCGGTGACAAGTCTTGCATTCTAAAACCTTCTGGTTTTGTTGATTTAATTGGACTTGACCAATAAGTTAGATCAAAACGGCGTACGTCGGTTGCTCTAATATAAACGATATCACCATCATTTTGGACGTTATCCTTTTGTACTAAACTAGAACCGCTTTTAAATACTAATTTTCCATTACTTTTTACAATATTTGTAATTCTTAAAGTAACATTAGACGGGATTTCTACATCTGGTCCTGTAGTTGGAACATCAATAATTAAAGAACATGCCACTACATTTGGTTTATTGCTTTTAAAAGGTTGATCTACTGCTACAGATTTAATTACAACACTTTTGCTTCCATCGGGTTCGCCATTACTCCATCCTGAATCTGTCCATTCTGTAATAGAACTTTCGTCTGTTATGGCAACCGTTGCAGCGTTTGAGGTACAACCTGTAGTATTATCTTTAACTGTAAAACTATATGTATCTATTGTTAGATTTTGGATAGGTACAGAAGAATCCGTTCCAGAAAAACTTCTTGATCCAGTAGTTAATCCTGTTTGATTAATTGTCCAATTTGCTGGTAAATCAGTTAATGTTATAATACCGAAACCACCACAAGATACATTGTTGTTTTTTGTAATTGTTGGGGTTGTTGGTAGTGCTTTTACTGTTATTGTTGCAGTAGCACTATTAACAGAAGTACAAACACCGTTTGTTATAACAGCTCGGTAAGATGTAGTTGCTGTTAAATTAGAAGCTGTAAGTGTTGTACTTGTATTATTTATAACTGTACCTGCCGTTGCAAAATTATCTAATGAAGATTCCCAATGTGCAATTGTCCCTGAATTACCGCTTAATGTTAATACAGTATCGCCTGTACCTGAACAAACTGTCGTACCACCTGCAATACTTCCTCCTACTGGCAAAGAATCTACATTAATAGTTCCTGTTGCAGTAATAGTTCCGCAACCGCCAGTTAAAGTAATCGTATAATTATAAGAATTTGTAGAATTTACTGTTGGAGTTCCGCTTATTGTTGCAACATTTCCTGCCCAGATTCCTGAAATTCCAGCAGGAAGGATTCCAAAATTTACTCCTGTCGCTCCATTAGTAGAGTACGTAATATTTGTAATTGCTGTATTAGCACATACGGTCTGTGAGTCTGTTCCTGCAGCTGAAGTTAGGGTTATCGTATTGTTTGGGGTTACAGTATTAGTAATTCCTGCACTAGTTGATGTACATCCTGATGCATTAGTAACATCTACAGTTACAGTCTGTCCATTTGTTAAAGCTGTTGTTGTATAAGTAGCACTAGCTCCCGATTGAACTGTAGTAGAGCCAACTTTAAATACATAGCTTGTTCCACCTGATGCAGTAAAAGTCACCGATGTTCCTTCGCAAAAAGTGTTATCTGCGTCATTGCTGACTAAGCCTGCTACTGGTAAAGCCAATACATTAACATAAGTAGTAGAAGAAACAGAAGAACAACCTCCTGTAGTAGTTACAACAACTGTCGCGTTCTTAATTCCTGTTCCTGTAACCGTTATTTTAGGATTTTTTATATCAGTTTGCGAAAAGGTCACCCCTGTCGATGTAGTTGTCCAAGAATATGATACACCTGAAGCAGGGACATTTTCAACATCTAACTGAACACTTGCACCATTACAAGCATCTACAGTTTTAAATTTTCCTTTAGGTGTTGTTGTCGCTACGGGGTTCACTTGAGAAGTAGGAAGTAAAACAATGTTGTCTACAATAGAACCAAGTGTAGTAGTTTCAAGTGAGTTGTAAAATTCAATCCATATAGAAGAAGTTGATGGTGTAAATTGAATAGTCTGAAACACAGAACTATTAGTTGTATCACTAGTTGTATAACTTCTTGTTATTGTATTTGATCCGTCAATTATTTTGACATCAACCGCAACAGTAGGGGAAGATCCCGGTCTACGAGCATAAATAAAACTTAAAGTATAAGGAACGTTAGGAATAACTGATACCGTTTGTCCTAATGATGCTTCTACATCTAATTCTGCGGTATAATTTTCACTATTGCCGTTTGGAAAATAGACATTTTCTTTTAAAACTTCAACCTTCGTTCCTTTTGTAGTAGCTTTTGACCAATTATTTGTATCGTTACTAAAATCTCCGTTTTGAATTAAATTACCTACACAATTCGAAAGAACTACATCATCTGTAGATGAACCACAACTAGCAGTAGTTATTGTCCAATTTAAAATATATACTCCTGCTCCAAGAGGAGTAAATGTAGCGTTAGCAGCATTAACATTACTAAACTGAGTTAGAGCTGTACTTGGACCACTCGCTATACTCCATTTACCTGTACCAGCTGTAGGGACATTGGCAGCTAGCGTAAATGCTCCATTGCCATATTGATCAGCACCCGCATTGGCTACTGTTGGTTTTGGGTTTACTGTCATTGTAATTCCTGCCGATGTAGCAGGACTTCCTGTTACACACGTTGCATTTGATGTCATAACACATGTAACAATATCATTATTTGACAAAGTTGAACTTGAATACGTTGAACTATTTGTTCCAACTACAGATCCATTAACTTTCCATTGATAAGTTGGAGCTGCTCCACCATTTACAGGCGTTGCCGTAAATGCAACTGATGTTCCAGAACAGATTGCTCCAGATGGAACGGCTGCAATACTAACAGAAGCCGCTACATATGGATTTACCGTCATTGTTATTCCAGGTGATGCGGCAGGGCTTCCTGTTACGCAAGCCGCATTTGATGTCATGACACAAGTAACAACATCGTTATTTGACAAAGCTGAACTTGAGTAGGTTGAACTATTTGTTCCAACTACGGATCCGTTAACTTTCCATTGATAAATTGGAGCTGTTCCACCATTTACAGGCGTTGCCGTAAATGTAACTGGTGCTCCAGAACAAATCGTGGCCGATGGTGAAGCCGCAATGCTCACACTTGCCGTTACAGCTGGATTAGTTGACGTTACAGCCCAAGATCCTGTATTGGTACAACCTTTCAACGAAGTTACTAAATTGTAAGTTCTAGCTGTTAATCCTGTTATGTTTTTAGTCGTTGCGGTAAAACCTACTGGATTAGAAGTCCAAGAATAAGAATATGGATCCGTCCAAACAGGAGAATTCGTAAGGCTTGATGCTGATAGTCCTGCACTTCCAACTGATGCAGTTGTTGAACCTGTCCCTTCAGTAAAGCTATAACCTGCTAATAATCCTGTTTGCGCTCCATTATAGACAACAAAGCCTGATGCCATACTTGTAACCTCAGTTGCAGAAAGTGCTCTGTTCCAAAATCCTAGTTTAAAAACTTCTCCAGTATATCCTCCCCCTGTTGCATCAAGTGTTCCCCATCCAAATTTTGTCGTATAAGTACTTAACCCGTAATTTGAAACTGCACTACCTCCCGAAACCTTTTGAGAACCATCAACATAAATTCTAATTCCGCCTGCTGTTCCATCAGCTGTAACTGCAATATGATGCCATCCATTATCATTTGGGTAATAAGTGCTTAAAGACATATTAACCTGACCCGCTGCGGCTGTGTAACAGATTAAATTTCCATCTATAAAACCAATCTCTACGGCATCATTTTGTCCAAAAAGAGACATTCTATTTGCTCCAATGGCAGTAGCACGATCAAATTTCACCCATCCTTCTATCGTAAAGGCAGCTCTATTAGAAAGCAATTGACTCCCCGTATCAACATATTGATTACTTGCACTTGTAAAAGCTAATGAAGCTGGCGATAATGCGTTTGTAATTGTGATTGATCCATCAGCAGATGTTGGACAGGTTGTTTTTACCACTGTCGCTGTAGGCGTAGGCGGTGTACTATAGTTATAAATAGAAATTGGCCCAAAAGTTCTATAACAAAAAGTTGATGGTTTTGATGCCACAATAGTATAATCTCCAGTAGTATTAAACGTACCGAAATTTAAAGCATTTCCTGTTCCTGCGACAGCAGAACCTACCGCGGTTGTACCTCGATATAATTGATAATTAACTCCTGTTTCTGAACCTGACAGTCCTATTGGAGTTCCAGCTACTGTACTACAATAACCTCCGCCTGTACCAGTCATTGTAAATGACGCTAAATTACAATTTGAAGCACTTACATTTACAATTCCATTAACCGCAGAGAAATAGGTATTATTTTGATTATCTGCTGCCGAGGTTGTACTACCCCATGATCCCGTTACGGTGTCTACCCCTCCTAAAGTCAACTTATTAGCTGTATGAGTTAGCCCTGTACCTAAATTAGCTACAGAAGCAACAGATAAAGTACCATTTATTGTCAATCCTGTTACAAATGTAGTGGTTCCAGAACTAATCGTTAGATTATTAAATGTTGAGAATATTGATGACGGTGTTGATGGTAAGGTATTTGTTGCTGTTAATTGAACTGTACCTGATCCTGCAGTAAAAGTATTTGAAGTACTAGTATTTGCAAGTGCAAAACCTTGACAAACAAGGAGTCCTCCGTTTGTCATATTCAAAGCTCCTCTTCTATTGTTACTACCATTTTCTCCTAATGTCACAATACCATTTACTGTAAGTCGGCCTGTGGAGTTAGTATATGATAAAGTTGAAGTATTATTATTACTTGTTGGTGACATAGATAATGAAGCACAAGTAAATATTCCATCAACTGCTACATTATGGTTTGAAACTATATAGACATTGTCTACTGGACTAGGAGGCCCTCCAGTTGTTCGATAAGTCTGTCCTGTATTAGTAGATGATGCGTTTGCTAACAAAGTTAAACTTGTATTACTCGCTATAGATGCAACAGTACCAATTGCCGTACCTCCTTGAGTAGTTATAACTGAACCTACTGACAACTGGGTTAAAAAAAGCGTTGAAGTTCCTGTAACAGTATTAGAAGCTGTTGAAGAAGCAATAGTACCTGTTCTATTTATATTAGCATTAACCCACGTTCCTGCAGCACTCCAACTTCCCGGGGCATTACTCGTTCTATTTTGAGAAAAAAACGTCTGTGTAAATACAAAAAACACCCCAACACAAAGCAATCCTAAACGTGATGTGCTTGATTTTTTGGATAAAATCTTAGGGGAAATGAAGAATAAAAACGAGTAAAGTAATTTTCTCATCATATAACAGTAGGTATTTGTTTTAAATTTGTTTTTGGTTTGCTTAAAGCAAAAAAGGCATTTCTTTCAAAAAAAATAAATGTTCTTTTGGTATTATATTGAAATCCAAAATGTTAAAATCTTGGCATTTAGCCGAAATTTAAAAATGTTAAAATTCCGTACAAAAATATTTAAATTAGCCTAATACACAAGGTTATAATTTATTTCTTTTTATAAAATATTAACAAATTTTAGAAATATTTTATAACTAATTGACTATAACTTCATTTAAACGTTAAAACGCATGAAAAAACCGACGAACAGCACTTTTACCATCAAAGAAGCTTTACAAAAATTAGAGCATTTTTGTGCTTATCAAGAGCGCTGTCACGATGAAGTTGTTGATAAATTATACAGCCTAAAAATGACTCGTGATGAGATCGATACTATTGTAGTTCAGCTTATTGAAGGCAATTTTTTAAACGAAACTCGTTTTGCTTGCAGTTTTGCTAGAGGCAAACACAGAATTAAAAATTGGGGAAAAATCAGAATTACAAACGAATTAAAAGCGAGAAACATTTCTTCAACAAATATTACTTTGGCTTTAAAAGAAATTTCACCCGAAGAATATTTTGAAACTTTCGAAAATCTTGCAGAAAGATCTTGGAATACTATTTCTGAAACTAATCTTCTTAAAAAGCGTAAAAAATTTTGTGACTATATGCTTCGAAGAGGTTTCGAGAGCAATTTAGTCTACGAAAAAGTAAAAGAATTAGAAGAAAACTAAACTTGTTTTTTTAATACTCCAAAAAGAAGAATTTTTATAAATTTTCTAAATTCTTAAAACTTCTCATCCTCAAAAAAACAACATAACTCATAGTTATAAAATATTCCTGTTTCTAAGATTTTATAGCAAATCTGACGTTTTTTAGTCTAAAAGCGCAAAAAACAACCTCAAAAAATCCAATTTTTTACGATTATTCTTATAATATTTTCCATTCTTTTATAAGAATATTTATCGAACATTAAAATTTTTAATGTAGTTCATCGACTATTTTAACAATTCATCGATTATATATGGGTTCTCAAAACCCTACCAAATTCTAGCTCGTAGATGTATCTATCTTTGCCGCGCTTCGAAAGTTCTATGCCAGCATAACAAATTGATAGAAAACATTTAACATGAAAAAAACTTTACTTTTATTCTTATTGTTACCTTTTTTTGGATTTGCTCAAGGTTTGAGTGGTGATTATATAATTAGCAAAACAAATACGTTAGCAAAATTTGAAACCCTTACAAGCGCTATCGCAAAATTAGAGCAAGTTGGTTTTGATGGTCCAGTAAATTTTTTGCTTGACGAGGATCAAACGGTTACTTCGCAATACGTACTTAAAGAATACGCCAATTCAAGCGAAGCAAATATTCTTACCATTAAACCCTACACTGATAAAAATATTACAATCACTGTTAAGAAGCCAAATGACTACACAGGAATTGCCACAGTTTTTTTATTTAATGGAGCCACGAATATAATTATTGACGGAAGCAATTCTACAGCCAATACAAGAAATTTAACTTTGATTAATGATGACGCGTTAGGTTACATAGAAAGATCAATTATTTGGATAGCTAGCAATGGTACAAAAGGGTCAAATAATATTACTATAAAAAACAGTATTTTCAAATTTTCTAATCGCAATGCTGGAGTAAATCTTTTATCGGGAGTTTATTCTGGAAATAATACTATAGGAGGAAACAATACAATTAGCAAAGAAGCAAATTCTGCTAGCAATTCAAAAATTACGATTTCTAATAACGAAATGATAAATACGAAAGAAGGTATTTACATAAACGGAAATAGTAATACGACATTATCTCCTAATTCATGGAAAATTAAAGAAAATAAAATTGGAAGTTCTATTACAGAACAAAAGCCTATTAGAGGAATGTATCTTTCTAATATGCTAAATTATGAAATCTCCAATAATACAATATCAGGAGTAAGAAACACCGAGAATCAAAGTAATGATGCCGCAGCAATTGTTCTTTTAGGAACTAGTACAGGGACAATTTCAAGCAATACAATTGATGACATTGCAAATGCTGTACACAATAATGGTTATTTAACAGCTGGTATATTGGTTAAATCAACAGGAGTTACCAATATCTTCAACAATATAATAAGTAAAGTTTACAATACTACAGCAGATTCCGATAAAGGGAATTTTGAAAATAGAGGACATAATATTTTTATAACATCAGGAAGCAGAACTAATGTCTATTACAACACTATTATCGGTAGTGGGGCGCCTACTGGTACAACGGGAGCTTCTTGTCTTTTTACAAAAGGAGGCTCTGGAATCAATGTTAGAAATAATATTTTTATCAATACTCAATCCGGCATACAATATGCTTTCTTTATTGCTGGCGGTACTTTAGGTACAGTTAGTCATAACAATTACTACGTAACAAACAGTACAGATGGCTTTTCAAATAGAATTGGTGCTAAAGAAGACGGAATTCCATACACAGGCGCTACAGGATTTTCTGCTTGGAAAAGTGCCACTTCAGAAACTAACTCTACAATCATCAACCCTTCTTTTACTTATGATTATCACTTACAAGATGTTGCAGCCAACAATGATTTGCAAGGAATAGCCATTTCAGAAGTTACAAATGATATTGATGGAGAAGCAAGAGTTAAGCCATATATGGGGGCAGATGAAATCTTAAAGTGTGCACCAACAGGTGACCAAAATACTTTTGGATCAAACATTTGGAATGGATATGTTTATAAATTAACAACCAATACCATGCCTCCAAATATTTCTTATCCTGCTTTACCAAGTACTAGCATAGCAACTTATATAGGAACTGTAACTGAAAACAAAACATTTGATAGAAATATTGGAGGTGGTGCTGTTACTGGTCAAACTTCGAATTTTGCCTGTGATGCTGCTCCTTCAGATCGATTCTTTGTAAGATATAAAATGCTTGCTGATATTACTGAAGCTGGCGTATACAGTTTTGACATTGGAAGCGATGACGGGGTAAGACTTTATATCGATGATGTAGCTACACCTCTTGTGTCAAGATGGAATGGTCACGGCTTTACTATGGATTACGCTACACAAAATTTAAGTGTAGGCGAACACAAATTTGTTCTTGAGTATTATGAAGACGGAGGTGATTCAAGAGTTTCTTTTTTCTTCGGTATTCCAAAAGGAAATCCTTCTGAATATGGAGACAAAGTTTGGAACGTTTACGGTTATGTGAACAACGATATAACCTTAGCCAATGTAAGATATGCGGGCTATTATGTTGATCCAAATTTAAATCCCGATTCAACAAATTACTGGCCAAAAGATAAATCTCCTTCAGCTGCAACCATTTGGCAAGGTTCTCAAATACCAGACAACAATTTTACAGTGGTTTACAAACGTAAAGGTTTTGATTGTGGATTATACCAATTAAAACACATGAATCATGATGATGCTATTGAGCTTTACATCGATGATAAATTAATATTTTCTAAATATGGTTGGGATAATGCTACGTATTTAATTAACAATGGAGATCTTTACCCTTTAAACAGCGAGTCTAGAGTAGAGATACGCTTAAGAGAAGATGGTGGCGATGCTAATCTTGGAATTAATTTTACAAAAACAGATATTATTTACAATGGGACTGGAACTATTCCTGATGGAAGTAGCTTAGTAATCAATAAAGACACTGCTTTAGAATCCGATCTTAAAGTTTGCTCATGCACGATTAATCCAGATATTACTCTAACCGTTAAAAAAGATGTTACCCTAACTGTTGATGAAAACATAAAAGTTGAAACAGGAGGTAAATTACTAATTCTAGACGGTGGATCATTACTTCAAACTTCAACAAGTAAAGACATGTTTTCTGGAAGCATGCAGGCTTTTGAAATACAAAGAATTACCAAAGTACGACGTTTTGATCTGACGTATTGGTCACCACCAGTAAATAATCCAGATTTTAAAATGAATACTTTGTCTCCTGAAACCTATTTTGATAAATATCTTTACTGGTCTTCTGATTTCAAATGGGCAACCAATCTGTATGGAACATTGCCAATGGAAGTTGGAAAAGGATACAGTATTCGAGGCCCACAGTCTTTTAATAATGAATCGGCTTCTGATTTTACAGGAAAATTCTATGGAAAACCAAATAATGGAGACATTGTAATTCAAACCGCCGCAGATAAATATTATTTTACTGGAAATCCTTATCCATCTGCTATTGATGCTCGAAAATTTATTAAAGCAAATGGAGATGTTGGACCATTATATTTTTGGACACATGCATCGTTGCCAAAAAAAGAAAATGGCAGCAACACTGCTACATACAGCAGTCCAGATTATGCAATATTTACATCATTAGGAGGAACAAGAGCGACAACTGGAGGAGAAACACCTTCTGGATATATTGGAGTAGGACAAGGCTTCTTTGTAAAACCAAAAGTAACTTCAATTATTTTCAACAATGATCTACGTGTAAAAGCACAAAATATGCAGTTTTTCAAAACTACTGCGAAAGAAACCGAAACTGAAGTAAATCGCTTATGGTTAAATCTAAGCAATAATGAAGATGCTTTTAAACAGTTATTAATAGGGTATGCAGAAGGCGCAACAAATACCTTCGATTATAATTATGATGCCGTTACGCTAGCAGCTAATTCATATGTAGATTTTTACACGATTAACGAAGCAAAAAAATTGGCTATTCAGGCAAGAGCTTTACCTTTTGACAATACAGAAATAATTCCTCTTGGCTATAAAGCAACTGTAGAAACTTCGCTTACAATCTCGATAGATCACGCAGACGGATTTTTCGACCAACAAGCAGTTTATCTTGAAGATAAAACAACAGGTATAATAACAGATTTACGTGCTTCAAATTACACTTTTACAACTCTTGTCGGAACTTTTCCAGATCGTTTTGTATTACGTTACACTAACAAAACACTTGGCACAGATGATTTTGAAAATGTAGCGGATGGAGTTTTAGTAGCTGTAAAATCAAAAGTTGTAAATGTAACCAGTGGAACTGAAAACATTAAAGAAGTTCAGATTTATACTATTGGCGGTCAAATGCTTTACAACAAAAACAAAATTGAAGCTAAAGAATTGCAGATTCCAAACTTACACTCTAGCAATCAAGTTTTATTGGTAAAAGTAATTCTTGAAAATGGTCATGGAACAAAAAAGAAAATCATATTTAATTAATAGCAAAAACCCATCTTAAAAGATGGGTTTTTTGTTTTTATTTTTAAAATTCAGTTTTACAACAATCGCATTTATAATGGTATTTTGAATAAAAAGGCATCAGAACAAAAAGCAGTGAAAAAATAAATGCAACTAATGATTTCGTATCTCTTAGTGAAGTAATCATTTCGACTTTTTCGGCACCGCAATTTGGGCATTGAATTAAATCATTCTTTTCATCTAATGAATATTGACTAACTGTCGAAAGAATTTCACTTGCTTTTTTAAAATCTTCTTCTCTCACAAAAAGCTTGACCCCACCAACAGCATTACTCCAAATCGGATTTGAATCTACTATGTGATTATCTCTTAAATAAACTTCTATTCCTTCAGATTCTAGCTTGCCACAGAATATTTGGGCTTCTGATGAATATTGATAACTTCTAACTAATTTAAAATCTTCTTTCATACTTAAAAAACAAAATCTCTAACCAATTCTAAAATTTTATTTATCTCTTCCATCGAATTATAACTATGAAGACAAAAACGTATACGTTCTTGGCCTTCTGGAACAATTGGAGAAAAAATAGATTGAACATCGAATCCTTTATCTTGAAGATTCTCCGACAATTCTTTTACATTCTTATTACCAGGAACAATAGCAGAATGTATTGGAGATTTACTATGAACAAACATTGGTTTTAAACCTAATAAATTTTTCTGCTGATTAAAAAACACAATATTTTGACGAAGCTTTTCACGGGTTTCTTTTTCAATTTCCAACTGTTGATACGCTATAAAAATGGTTGCTACAGCATGAGGAGATAATCCAGTTGTATAAACAAAGCTTCTCGCAAAATTGATTAAATATTCTTTAAGACTACCACTTCCTAAAATTGCAGCGCCTTGACATCCTAAACCTTTTCCAAAAGTTACAATTCGAGCAAAAAATTTATTATGCAATTGCAAATATTGAGTCAGACCTTCTCCTTTATCTCCAAAAACGCCTAAAACGTGAGCTTCGTCAACAATTAAATAGCAATTGTATTTTTCTGAAAGATGCACCAGTTCTTCTAAATTCGGACTATCGCCATCCATAGAAAAAACAGTTTCGGTTACAATATAAATTGTAGCATTTGAATAGTTAAGAATAAGTCGCTCTAAATCTTCAACATCATTGTGAATATAATAATGAGATTTAGCTCGAGACATTGCGATTCCATCTTTTATTGAAGCATGACATAATTCATCGCACAAAACAACATCATTTTCTTGCGGTACAGCGCTAAAAAATCCCAAATTGGCATTGTATCCCGAATTGAAAATTACAGCCGCTTCTGCCTCATGAAATTCCGCTATAAAACTTTCTGCAATTTGATAAAGAGAATGATTTCCTGAGATTAATCTTGAACCTGTCGCTCCGTTTTGGAAAATCTCATTTTCTAATAAATAAGCATGAGTGTGCTTGAAAATAGTTTCTGACTTCGAAAATCCGATGTAGTCATTAGACGAAAAATCAATCAGATTATTAAATATAGGCAATTTTCTAAACAGATTGTTCTGTATACAAGTTTCCAATTTACGATTAAGATTTTCTGGCAGCTTCATAAAAACAAAGTTAGAAAATTCATTTTAGAATAAAACAAGCAGCGAATTTCTGTGAAATTCGCTGCTTTTCTAAATTTAAATTGCGCTAATAAAAGGTGATTGATGACTATATTTAGATTCAACCATTTCTTTTACTAGAAATTTCGAAATATCCAATGCAGTGATTCTATCTCCTAAACAATCTTCAAGATTTACAGAAATTTTATCACTATCATCAGAAAAAACAATTAACGGAACACGAACCTGCGTCCAATTAACCTTACTTTTAGTTAAAAGATCGTAAGTTAATTGACGGTCTTTCTGAATTTCAGAAAAATTAGTTTTCATCCAGTCGGTTGCCATGATTGTTTTTGGACTTTTTTTATCAAATGGAGTATCGATATTCAATCCTGCAAGAAGAATGTATCTCTGAATTTCATAATCATTCATAGCATTTAGAACATTCTTTGTTGCCTCACTCGCTACCATCGGTTCTCCCGGTCTCTGACCAATAGTACTAATTACAGCCTGACAATCCCTAAGCAATAATTTTACAGATTCTTCATTAATAGCATCGCCTTTAATGATTTCAATTTTTGAATTTTGAAAGGTAAAATTGTCTGGATTTCTTAATAGAAGTTTTACACTAAAACCGTTTTCTAATAATTGGTTTACAAGATATTTTCCTGTTCTTCCGCCACCGCCAAGAACAGCAACTTTTGATATATTTTTCATATATATTCTTTATAAAATTTGACATAAGCAATATATGCCCCGTCAAATAAGACGAAGCAATAACATAAAAGCTTACTGAGCTTTTACAATTGATCAAATATTTTATAAAGAGATTTTGATAGTTCAAAAATACAGAAATAAAAAAAGCCAGACTTTAAATCTAGCTTTAAATGTATTTTTTTTAACAGTTTAAAAGATTGTATACGTTACCGTATTACTCGTCGTACTATTAATAGTATATTGAGTAGTCGCAGGATAACCTCGTTTTACAATATCACGTTCTGCTGCAGTAAGTGGCGACTCGCAACAGATTCCCAACCAAGGGGCTGTATATGTTGGACCAACGACGACATTTGTAGCTTCTATTGAAGCTTTAGTAACATTCTCAGAACTTGTAGTTAGAGACATTGTCCCAAAACTTAATGCAATTAGCAGTATTCCTAAAAAAACTTTTTTCATAATATTTTTTTTAAATGTTATTATACTTACAAACGTAGCTAATAATCAGTAAAATATTACAACTTTTAAAATGGTTTTTTCATGTTTTTTGTTAATTTTCTGACATATGAAATATCAGACTCAAACAAAAACAATACAAAAGGCAAATACTAACTATTGTATATTCTCTTTCTTCACCCATTTAAAATTTCCTTTCTCTGTAGCATCAAGCAAATCAATATTGAGTTTGTTGGAAAGATCGAGAGAAAATTGAAATGCTGATTCTTTATCTTCAAAACTGTACATTTTATAATGTCTGTTTTTAACGTACCAAAGATTTGTTCCAAACTCACCATATCTATCTTCAAAAAAAGAAATATATTCAAACTCAGTAGCTTTCAATTTCACATCATAAGAAAATGGTCCAATAATGTATCTTGAAATTACTGTATTAGTCTCCAAATCTATCAGCATATTTTTGGTTGCCGAAAATTTGAATCCATAGACTAAACAATATGTTCCACATAAAAGAAATGTAACAAAAGCTCTGATCGCTATTTTAATCGACACTTCAATAAAAGCAAAATATACAAACAAAACGATCATGTATATGAAAGCTCCAAAAAAAATTGATGCTAATAATAGCTCGTACCAAGCTCGTTTTCCAGTAAAAATCGAAATTTCATTTTCTTTTTTTTCTCCCATGTGCCAAAAATAAAAAAAGCCAGACAATGTTGTCTGGCTTTTCTGCTTATTTTGAAATTGTCTTAGTCAACTAATACAATTATCTTATTGTTTTTCATTTCGATTGTTCCTGACTTAATCTCTAAAGTATAAGTTTGGTCATTCACTCTCGTAAATTTATCAGCAGCCTCTTTAGAAAAACTGAAGCTTGGAGCTGCAATTTTAATTGTCCCTTCTTCTAAAATAGAAACAATTGGCGCGTGATGATTTAAAATCTGAAAGCTTCCATTAACTCCTGGTAAAGTAACAGATGTTACCTCTCCTGAAAATAATTTCGCTTCTGGTGATACTATTTCTAAAATCATTTTTTTTGAGTTATGAGTTATCAGTTATGAGTTATAAGTGAGCAGAAACCCATAATTTATAACTCATAATTCATAATTTATATTAAGCTTCAGCTAACATTTTCTCTCCAGCTTCGATTGCATCTTGAATAGAACCTTTCAAGTTGAAAGCTGCTTCTGGAAGGTGATCTAACTCACCGTCGATGATCATGTTAAATCCTTTGATAGTATCTTTAATATCAACTAATACACCTGGAATACCTGTAAATTGCTCTGCTACGTGGAATGGCTGAGACAAGAAACGTTGTACACGACGTGCTCTAGATACTGCAAGTTTATCTTCTTCAGATAACTCTTCCATACCTAAGATAGCGATGATATCTTGTAATTGTTTGTATTTTTGAAGAATCTCTTTTACTCTTTGCGCACAGTTGTAGTGCTCATCTCCTAAGATGTGTGGAGTCAAAATTCTTGAAGTAGAATCTAACGGGTCAACCGCAGGATAGATACCTAACTCAGCAATTTTACGAGACAATACAGTTGTTGCATCTAAGTGCGCGAAAGTTGTAGCTGGCGCAGGGTCAGTTAAGTCATCCGCAGGAACGTAAACCGCTTGTACAGATGTAATAGAACCTTTGTTTGTAGAGGTAATACGCTCTTGCATTGCACCCATCTCAGTTGCTAATGTTGGTTGGTAACCTACAGCAGATGGCATACGACCTAAAAGTGCTGATACCTCAGAACCTGCTTGTGTAAAACGGAAGATATTATCAACGAAGAATAACACGTCTTTTCCTTGGTCTGATCCAGCTCCATCACGGAAGTACTCAGCGATAGATAATCCTGAAAGTGCCACACGTGCACGAGCTCCAGGTGGCTCATTCATTTGTCCGAAAACGAAAGTAGCTTTAGACTCTCTCATTCCTGGCATATCTACTTTAGATAAATCCCATCCACCATTTTCCATAGAGTGCATGAAATCATCACCGTATTTAATAATTCCTGACTCTAACATCTCACGAAGTAAGTCATTTCCTTCACGTGTTCTTTCACCTACTCCAGCGAATACTGAAAGTCCACCGTGACCTTTTGCGATATTGTTGATCAACTCCTGAATCAATACTGTTTTACCAACACCAGCACCACCAAACAATCCAATTTTACCTCCTTTTGCGTAAGGCTCGATCAAATCGATTACTTTAATACCTGTGAATAAAACTTCAGATGAAGTTGATAAATCTTCAAATTTAGGAGCTTGTCTGTGAATAGGCAAACCGTTTTCTCCTGTTTTAGGTAAATTACCTAAACCGTCAATGGCATCTCCAACAACATTAAATAAACGTCCATATACGTCTGGACCGATTGGCATTTGGATTGGATTACCAGTTCCAACTACCTCATATCCTCTAGACAAACCGTCTGTAGAGTCCATAGAGATTGTACGAACAGTGTTTTCCCCAATGTGAGATTGTACTTCTAGAACTAAGATAGTTCCATCTTTTTTAGTGACTTCTAGTGAATCATAAATTTTTGGAAGTTCAACATCTTTACCGTTGAAAACTACGTCAACTACTGGTCCAATGATTTGAGCAACTTTTCCTATTACTTTTGACATTACTTATGTATTTATTAAATAGCTATTTAGGTTTATCGAAAATACCTCTTTTTTCAGAGCGCAAAGATAATTTTTTAAAATATAAAATCAATTTTTTTTTCATAAAAAATACCATGATTTTGTTTGATTCATAAAACTTGCTCAAAAAATAACAAAAACAGCATTTTTTTAATAAAAGAAAAAAAACCGCTTCATTGGTAAAAATGAGCGGTTTTTTGATATTGAACTAATTCTTTAATTATAACTGTTTCGAAAATAGAACCTGATAATTACCAATATCTACACCTTTTAAGTTAGAACCATATTTAGTATTAATGGCCTGAATAAATTTATTAGCAATAAAAGCATACCCTCTTGGAGTAGGATGAACTCCGTCTAAAGAAAACATACCTCCAGTAACAAAAGTAGCTTTCAATGTAAAATTGTTCATTGTAATTCCGCTTGCTTTATTTAAATCAGACATAATTGATTCCGCATCAACAATTGCCAAACCATTTGCCTCAGCAGCTGCTTTTATAGTTGCATTATAAGCTGCAGTAGCCACTCCTATTTCATCTACTTCAGAAGGCAACAAAACATATCTATCTGGCAAAGGAAAAGTAACCCCTAATTGCGCTAAAGATGGCGAAGGCGAAGCGATTCCGTCTAAAGCAACACTTGGTGCCTTACCTATTCTTGTAGAAGCCCCTAAAACAATTAAATCAGTAGGCAAAGCTTGTCTTGCTCTTCCAAAAATCATCCCCATTGCTGTAGCAGTATTAACATCTAATCCACCACCCATTAGCACTGCTTTTAAATTTGCTGACAAATCTGGCAATGTTTCATCTACAATCAATAACGGATTATTTCCTGTTGAAGACAGAAGCTTAATTCTATCACCCTGACCTAAAAATGCTAATGCATTATGTAAAGGACCATACAATTGTGCATTTAAAGCTGGAATCAAACTAACTCCTTTATCAGTTAAACTAGCTTGACTAAGTTGATTATAAGCAATTACATGAAAATGAGGAAGTGTTGTTATAACAGGAAGATTTGCCACAACACCTTTTCTTCCGCCAGCAACAAGCTGAGCAACCAAAGCTTTGTACGCACCGTCAAAAGTCGCAGGAGGAGTTAAAGGATTTACCGTAGGATCTCCACCAGCTGTTGCATATCCTAACTCATCATTACCTCCAATCCATAAAGAAAAGAAAGTAGGATTTTGACTTAAAGCATCAGCCAAAACAGTTGTTGTTGCACTAGATGCGAAACGAGCAAAATACGGATTTGCTGTTCCTGTAGCAACACCTGCAGCATTACCATAACCAGGAGCAAGCAAATGAAAGCTTTTTGCCCCAGGAACTCCTAAATTATTAAACGCCCCTGATAAATGCGCTGTAACCTCTGTAGTAGGCACTCCGCTTACAGGATCAACAGTTGAATTCGGATGTTCTGGTGTTATTGTTGTATTAAAATACAAACGCGGTCCGCTAATTATATTCCCTCCTAACAACAATCCACCTACATTATCATTTGCAAAAGGTGTTTTAAATTCACCTCCACCTACTAAAGCAAATTGCTTTGCTAAAATATTTGGGTAAGCTCCTTCTTGACCTTTAATAAACAAAGCATTATCGCTAAATCCCGCCGCAAAAGAATCTCCTAAAGCAACATACTTTGAAAAATCTGCAGTTCCAGCAGTTAAAGGCTTACCATCAGACGACTCTACTACAGGAGTCACATCATCATCACTATTACAAGCCATAAAGGTTAACGAAACCAATACAAGCCACTTGAAATTTTTTATCATAATCTATATTTTTTATAATTATCTGTTTCTCGACATAGATCTGGAAACACAAATAATGAATTTGACTTAGAGTTAATAATCAATTATGGGTTAATAGTCCAAGAAGCAAAATATTGCTGTCCGATTAATCCAGCTCCAATAACTTGGTAATATTCTTTACCGCCAATATTAGCAGCTCCTAATTTTACAACAGATTTCAATTTTGGAATTCCATAATTTATTTGAGCATCAATTACTGTCGCAGATTTGATTGTACCATCTGCAAAGTTAGATTCCCATTCGTACTCGCTGTTCCATCTTCCACTTACATTAAATCCGAAGTTTTTGAATAATTTATCATTTCCAAGAGATACTTTAACTCTATGTTTTGGCGTATTAAATCCAGCCTCAAAACTTGGATCTTTAGCTTGATCAAAATCAAATTGAGCATAATTATAGTTTAATCCTAATTCGAAATCGCTAATTATTTTTCTAGAAAGACCAACACCAAATCCTAATGAATGAATCTCTACATCTGAATTTGTATACAATTGATATGCTCTATATTCTCCGTTTTGAAGAGCTCTGATTGACTGAACACCTGGATCAGCAACTCCTGCAGCAATATTCGGATTATCCTGAGCCGTTCCATAGAAAGGAGACACCACATTTAAATTACCAATAAAATTATTGTAGATATTATAGTATCCATTGATATCTATTGATGTGCCTTCAAAAATAGAACGATATCCAACCTCAAAAGCCTTTACTTCTTCTGGCTTCACATAATTAGCTCTTGATTTTTTCAATAACGCAGCCGCTGCGATAGGATCTGTTCCAGCCATTGCAGAAAACGCAGTTACAGAACTTGCCAAGTAAGAATTGCCATAAGCATCATTACCATTCATAATCTTTGTAGCACTTCCAGCATAAAGCTGACCTTCTGCGCTAAGACTGAAAGTTTCATTAAATCTAGTTAAGTTATCTGGAGCAGAACCTAACAATACTGCATTACCAATATTAAATCCGATATATTGATCTTGAGTTGTCGGGTTTCTAAAACCTGTTTGAAAAGATCCTCTGAAATTATGGTTTCTCTTTTCTCCAGCAGAATAAACAAGAGATAAACGAGGAGAGTAATTACCATCAAAGTTTTTAGATTTATCATAACGAAGCGATCCTGTAAACTTCATTCTATCATCCAGAAACTTTTTCATCAACTGTGCATAAGCTCCGTACTCGTTATAATTAATCAAACTAGTAGCATCCGTATAAATTCTTCCGTGAGAATTTAACTCATAAGATCTAAAAGAACCTCCGACTTGAATTTCAGCAAATTTTATAATATCTCTGAAATTATAGTTTGCATCTGAGTGATACATTTTAGAATTATCCACCAATCTCGATCCGCTTAAAACATCTGGATCATTTATAACTTGATTAAATGCATTTTTAAATTCAGCCGTACCTGGTAAAAAGCGACCCGTATCTGCTGTAGATCTCGCCAAAGCATTGGCTTGTTGCGGATTCATACCTGCTAAAGTTCCTTGAATATAAGCTCCCGCATATTGTCCAAACCAAGTATTATCGTCTTTCCATTTTCTATTTACATTAATTCCTGTAAATACCATATCGTAAGAATGACCTCCATCCTCTCCTGTCATATACCCTCTCACGAAAAAGTTTTTTCCTCTAAACTCTAATTTATGCTGTTGCATAAAAAAGTCATTTAAATAATATCTGTTTGCTCCTTGGTAAACCGCATTTCCAGTTCCAAATTTACTCTGCCAGATAATTTCCAATC
>NZ_DHEI01000143.1:73163-82894 GCF_002399805.1 Flavobacterium sp. UBA4854 | reverse complement strand
TAACCCGTTCTACTAACATTTGAATTCGGAAGAAGATTAGATGCTCCAACAGGAATCAAGCCCATTGCTTCCAATTTTTGACCAACACCTCTAATATTTGTCGAAGCCTCATCACCATAAACGTTAATACCGTCATAGTTAGGATCTGTTCTATCAACACCTGATCTTGTTTTATCATTATAATTTGTTGCATACCAATCTGTAGCTTGCATATAAGTAAAGTTTGCTTTCGCAGCAAAATATTTATTAAAAGCATGAGCGAATCGGATACCAAAATCATAAAAACTATTTGTTCCAGCTGCTTCTTGCGAAGTCGCACCGTATTTAAAATAAGTTGAAACACCTTGATTGGTAAACGGACTTTTACTTGTCATAAATAAAATTCCATTAAAAGCATTTGCACCATACAAAGCAGATGATGCTCCTGGAAGCAACTCAACACTTTGAACATCAATTTCTGAAACTCCAATCATATTCCCCAAAACGAAGTTTAATAATGGAGACGAGTTATCCATTCCATCTACCAACTGCATAAAACGAGTATTAGCCACAGTAGCAAATCCTCTCGTATTGATTGATTTGAATGACATACTACTAGTATTCATCTGCACTTCTTTCATGTTTTCTAAACCATCATAAAAAGAAGGAGAAGCAGTTTTTTTGATTTCCTGCACACCCATTCGTTCAATAGTTACAGGAGACTCTAGAACTCTTTCTGGTGTTCTCGATGCAGCAACAACGATTTCATCCAGTTTGGTTTCTTCATCTTTTAAAATCACATTCACTTTTTGATTTGCCGTTGTTACACTTATCGTTTTAGTCTCAAATCCTACTGCAGAAACCTTTATAGACAAAGGTAATTTAGCATTCGTAGTTAATTTAAACGATCCGTCAAAATCAGTAGAAGCACCACTGTTTTCTCCGACAACAACAACATTGGCACCAGGGATAGATTGTTTGTTACCATCGGTAACCGAACCTGTAATTGTATTCTGTGCAAAGGACACTCCGCTGAATAACAACATAATTAGCAAGTAGACTCTCATTTTGGGTTAGTTTTTTGTTAGTATATATAGCCAAAATAAGCAAATATTTTAATATGCATAAAAAAATGTTAAATAAAATTGATATTTATCATTGTTTTGCACTATATTTTAACTATTTACTAATTCATTTTATTAAAATAAAAACAAAGAAAACCTAAAGAAAAATCAGTTTACTATGCATACATATAATATTTCATCAAAAAATTGAAAATTTCATAAAAATACATATGCGTAAAAAAATTATTGGCAATAAAAAAAAGCGAGACCTAAATCTCGCTTTTTTAACATATTTATTATTTTGAAAAATAAACTTATTCTACCGTAACCGATTTTGCTAAGTTACGTGGCTGATCTACATTACAACCTCTCATTACAGCAATATAGTAAGAAAGCAATTGTAAAGGAATAGTAGTAACCAATGGCGATAATGCATCTGAAGTTTCTGGAATTTCGATTACATAATCTGCTAATTCGCGTACTTGAGTATCTCCTTTTGTAACTACCGCAATGATTTTACCGCTTCTTGATTTAATTTCCTGAATATTACTCACAATCTTGTCGTAATGTCCTTGTTTAGGAGCAATAACAATAACTGGCATATGTTCGTCAATTAAAGCAATCGGACCGTGTTTCATTTCCGCAGCTGGATAACCTTCTGCATGGATATATGAGATCTCTTTTAATTTCAATGCACCTTCTAATGCTACAGGAAAATTGTATCCTCTACCTAAATAAAGACAGTTTGGCGCATCTTTAAAAGCAGCAGCAATTTCTTTAGCTCTAGCATCAGTTTCTAACGCTTCAGACACTTTCTCAGGAATAATTTCTAATTCTTGCAGGTAAGTATGGAAATCTGTATTTGACAATGTTCCCTTTGCTTTTCCTAAACGTAAAGCAATCATAGTTAGAACTGTGATTTGAGTAGTAAACGCTTTTGTAGAAGCTACTCCAATTTCTGGCCCTGCGTGTGTGTATGCACCAGCATGACTTTCTCTAGAAATAGAAGAACCCACTACGTTACAAACTCCAAATACAAACGCTCCGTTTTCTTTAGCCAGTTTAATAGCAGCCATAGTATCTGCAGTTTCCCCAGATTGTGAAATCGCAATAACTACGTCATCTTTATTTATAATTGGGTTTCTGTATCTAAACTCAGAAGCATATTCTACTTCAACAGGAATACGTGTAAATTCCTCAAAGATATATTCTGCTACTAACCCTGCGTGCCAAGAAGTTCCGCAAGCAACAATTAAAATTCTTTTTGCGTTTAAAAATTTCTCTAAATTATCCTCTACACCGGCCATCTGAACAATTCCTTCATTAGCATGAAGTCTTCCTCTGTAAGTATCTTTAATTACGCTTGACTGTTCGTAGATTTCTTTAAGCATGAAATGATCATACCCGCCTTTTTCAATCTGCTCCAAGTTCATTTGAAGTTCTTGGATGTAAGGATCCACTAAAGAGTCATCTTGAATTTTTCTAATTTTGATTGGCTTATGCAACCTGATATTCGCCATTTCGCCATCTTCTAAATAAACTGCATTAGAAGTGTACTCAATAAATGGTGAAGCATCAGAAGCAACAAAATACTCTCCTTCTCCAACTCCAATTGCCAACGGACTTCCTAATCTAGCCGCTACAATTTCGTTTGGATTTTTTCTATCAAAAACAGCAATTGCATACGCACCTACAACTTGGTTTAATGCAACCTGGACAGCTTTACCTAATTTAATATTTTCTTTCTTCTGAACCTCTTCTATTAAATTAACTAAAACTTCAGTATCTGTATCCGATTTAAAAGTATAACCTCTTTTGATAAGCTCTTCTTTCAAAGGCGCATAATTCTCAATAATTCCGTTATGGATAATTGCCAAATCTCCAGAATTAGAAAGATGAGGGTGCGAATTCACGTCATTTGGAACCCCGTGAGTTGCCCAACGCGTATGTCCAATTCCAATATTACCAATTGTTGAAAAACCCTCATTAGCTTTAGCTTCAAGATCAGAAACTTTTCCTTTGGTTTTACAAACTTTAATTCCCGATTCGTCGTCATACAACATAACGCCGGCACTATCATATCCTCTGTACTCAAGACGCTTTAATCCTTTTATTACAATAGGATAGGCATCTCGGTGACCGATATATCCAACAATTCCACACATATATATTTATTAATTTGGTTTCGTGTAGTAGACTTCAAGTTTCAATCTTTTATCATCTGAAACAGAAGTTTTTCCGCCATATAAGACCGTACCTAAAGGACTCATAACTGATGTTCTTGGCACTGCAGATATAACCTCATTTTTATTCTTCAACGCATTAAACGCAAGTACTGCCGGACTTTGAGAAACAACTAGACCTAAATCAACATTTTTTGCCGTCGCATCTTTTATCAAATTACGAATATGTCCAGTAATTCTAATTTTATAACTTTTTCCTCTTTTATCAGAATCAAGAGTAATTAATCCCCCATAGGTAGATGAAGCATCTGTAGAATAATCAACTAAAACGGCATTATTTGTCAAATCGTATAAATAGATTCTATTTGGCTCTCCTGTACCCTTCATTTTATCAGCATCGATGTAGAAAACTAAATTAGCTTCGTTAACTTTCCAGTTTTTAACCGTAGCATTACTTCTTATTTCGTCCAATTCATCAGGAACCCCATTTGCTCCATTCACTACTTCGCCTTTAGCATTATAACTCAACACATCTGTTGGATTAAAAAGTTTTATAACCGCCAAAGACCCTTGACCTCCGTTTAAATAAAGTTTTTCATCTCCTTCTGTCTTATTTACGCTTGTAGTTATAGCACTTGCATAATCTGCATTTCGAACATAATCAAGAAAATTAGCGGTACTAGACGTAAGTGCACTTACTCCCTTTAAGTTCAAAACTATAGATTTATTCTCCATAGTGCTATCCTCATCTGTTGTAGATTCTGTTTTAGCTTTGTAATAAATTGTAATCTTACCATCACTAAAATTTATCAGCCCCATATTGCTTGGATTAGATCCTGATTTTTCGACATTAAAATACAACCCTCTAAAATATTCCTGAAAGAGATCTTCTGTAGAAAGTTTCGAAGCAGCAGCATTTAATATCTTATTTTGAAAAAATTGTTTATTAAGCAGCATCGTCATTTGAGGCTTTTTCCTCTCTGTAGTCACAACTTTAGTATCAGGATCAGTCGTTTTAATTACAATTTCTTTAGCATCAAAATAGAACTCATCATTTTGCAGGACATTTCCATCATTTAATCTTGCTCCAATTTTTTTATTACTAAATTCACTATTCTGATCTGTATAATAATACTGAGGCAATTGATTACCACCGCTAAAATAACTAGTTCTCATCTGAATCCCAGACTCATAAATACTTAACTTAAATTTTCCGTTTTTATCACCATAAATAGAATCTAACTCATAGGTGCTGTCTCCTTTTTCATTAGTAGCTGTCACGTGACTATAATAAGGAATTTCTATTTTAACACTATCAACTACAGGAGAAGCTCCAATTGTTGGAGAATAAGTAGCAAGTCCTAGTTGGGTAACAAAATTTGCAGTCGTAGTTCCAAAAAGCGGATTGTCAAAAATACCAAGAGCATTATTTGGCGACATATTACTTGACTGAATAGGAGTCACTTCTTGATTATATGCTAAAACGTCGTATTTTACAGCTTCAAGTCCAAAATGATCATCACCAACTAAACCTTCACCAATCGCATTAAAATCTTTGTCACAAGAATATAAAAAAACAGCCATTACAGCTAAAAGAGTTTTCTTAAAAAAAGAAGTTCTATACATGTCTAATAATAAAATTAAAATTTAAAGTCCAAATGTTCTGTAGAAATTTGTATAAGCGTCAGCAAATGCATCTTTCGTGGCGAAAGGTAAAAAAGGTTTTCCTGAAGATTCTATAAATTTTGTTAAACTTGGGGAAACATTTTCTGACGCAATGATTACACCATCAGAATGTAAAATACTAGCTTTTAAAACGTTCTCATAATTTGGCACTTCTAAATCTGATACTGCTTCATGAGGGACACCATCAAATTTAACTTTATTTATCATTTCTAAGTCTAAGTTCTCATCAAACGATTGCCCGTAAACAGAAGTAATAATTTTCGTTTCAGAAAACAATGCCTCATGTTTATAATAATGCTTCATATATATAGGAAGCATTGCCGCAAGCCAGCCATGAACATGTATAATATCCGGAACCCAGTTTAATTTTTTTACGGTCTCAACAACACCTTTGGCAAAGAAAATTGCTCTTTCGTCATTATCAGGGTATAAAGCACCTTCTTCATCTGTAAAAGTTGCTTTACGTTTGAAATATTCATCATTATCGATAAAATAAACCTGAATTCTTTCTTTTGGAATCGATGCTACTTTAATAATCAATGGCATATCTAAGTCATTCACTACCAAATTCATCCCTGAAAGTCTTATCACTTCATGCAATTGATGTCTTCTCTCATTTATATTCCCATATCTTGGCATGAAAATTCTTATCTGGCCGCCTTGGTCATTAATCATTTTCGGAACGTCATAAGACATTAAAGAAACCTCATTTTCAGCCAAGTAAGGCACGACTTCAGATGATACATATAATATCCTCTTATCTTTCATAATAGTATTTTACTTAATTTTGGTAATAAAAACGTCGCAAAATTACAAAATTTTATGCAGTTTATAACTAATATATTATGTTTGCATAAATTTTAATAATACCTCAATGCATATTTTCTACAGTAAAGCAGCGTTGATAGCCTATCTTAAAACTATCAAAACCGCAAATTCAACTATCGGATTTGTACCTACAATGGGCGCTTTACACCAAGGACATTTGGCTTTAATGCAACGTTCGCTGAAAGAAAACAACGACACCGTAGTAAGTATTTTTGTCAATCCAACTCAATTTAATAATTCCGAAGATTTAGCAAAATATCCTAGGACACTAGAAGAAGATGTTAAGAAAATGCGTACATTAAGCGATAAAATTATTTTATACGCTCCTTCGGTTGATGATATTTATGAAGGAAATACCGTTTCGCAGACTTTTGATTTTGATGGATTAGAAAACCAGATGGAAGGAAAATTCCGTCCAGGTCATTTTAATGGTGTCGGAACAATTGTAAAACGCCTTTTCGAAATCGTAACGCCGACCAATGCTTATTTTGGCGAAAAAGATTTTCAGCAGCTTCAAATTGTTAAAAAATTAGTCGAAAAAACAGGATTGCCAGTAAATATTGTGGGCTGTCCGATTTTTAGAGAAGAAAATGAACTTGCCATGAGTTCGCGAAACGAACGTCTAACTTCTCAAGAAAGAAAAGACGCTTCTATTATTTACAAAGTTTTGACAGAGGCAAAAGAGATCTTCCAAAATCATAGTCCGCAAGAAACAATCGAATTTGTAGAAAATTCTTTCAAAGACAACAAGGAATTTGAACTGGAGTATTTTGTTATTGCTGACGAATCTACACTTTTATCTATCGATCAGAAAGAGAATGATAAAAAATATCGCGCATTTATAGCGGTATTTGTTAATTCTATAAGACTGATTGACACCATTTCATTAAATTAATCTAACTTTGCATCATGCAAATTCAAGTTATAAAATCAAAAATTCATCGAGTTAAAGTAACCGGAGCCGATTTAAATTATATTGGCAGTATTACTATTGATGAAACTCTACTAGAAGCTTCAAACATTATTGAAGGCGAAAAAGTATCTATTGTTAACATTAATAATGGCGAGCGTTTTGAAACTTACGCTATTAAAGGCGAAAAAAATTCAGGAGAAATTACTTTAAATGGTCCTGCAGCTAGGAAAGTACAAAAAGATGACATCATCATTATTATTTCTTATGCTACACTGGATTTTGAAGAAGCAAAAACCTTCAAGCCTTGGATTATTTTCCCAAATGAAAACGACAATTCTTTAACCTAAGATTTTCTTTTTCTTACCGAATTCCCCTACTTTGTCAAAAGCCAATTTTGCACAAAAAATCCTTCTTTTGTCTTAATCGAAAAATGATTTTGACGCTAAAACACTCTGCTTCAATTTTTAAACCACTTAGCAAAGAAGCAAATAAAATAGTATATTGCTACACTATTTTCAATACTTTTTTAATTCACTGAAATGCCACAAATCATGAAAAAAGTTTACCTACTATTTTTATTAATTTCGTTTTCGTCGTTTGCCCAAAAAACGTTCGACAACATTAAATCGGAGAAACTCGGAGAAGAACGCAGAATTACAATCGGACTTCCTGCTTCTTACGAAACCAATAAAGACAAAAAATATCCGGTTCTATATTTATTGGATGGAGATTATTTATTTGATCCGTTTTCAGGAGCCGTTAGTTACGGAACTTATTGGGATGACATTCCAGAAATGATTATCATCGGAATTCATCAAAATAAAGATGGAGAGCGTTATGACGACTCAACAATTGATCAAAATGAAGGTCTTCCGTTTGAAAAAGGCGCAAAATTTTTCGAATTCATCGGAGCTGAGTTAGTGCCATATATTGAAAAAAAATACCGTACCTCACCTTTTAGGCTTATTGCAGGTCACGATGTAACAGCAAGTTTTGCTAATTTTTATTTGTATAAAGAAATGCCGCTTTTTAATGCATACATCTGTTTAAGCCCTGAGCTTGCTCCAAAAATGGAAGTGCGCATTGCAGAGAAATTTGCCAAAGTAAAAAAACCAATTTTCTATTACCTTTCTGCTGGAGAAGGCGATATTAAAAAAATTAAAGAGCCAATAGATAAATTAAACAGTAATATTAAAATTGCTAATAATCCGTTAGTGAATTATAAATATGATGTATTTAAAGGCGCAACACATTATACAGAAGTATTGCATTCTATACCAAGTGCATTGTACCATATTTTTGAAGCTTATCGACCTATAAATTCTGCCGAATACAACGACAAAATTGCGGTTCTTCAAGAAGGTTACGCAGAATATTTAGAAAAAAAATACGCTGACATGTCTGAAGTTTTAGGAGTTCAGATTCCAGTTCGAATGAGCGATTTTAAAGTAGTGGAAAATCTTATTTTAAAAAGAAATGCATACAGCGAACTAGGAAAAATGGCAGAAATAGGAAATGTAAATTACCCGAAAGCCATGTTAGGAGAATATGAGTTAGGATTAATGTATGAAAAACAAGGCGATCCTAAACACGCATCAAGAAAATACCAAAATGCTTCGCAAATGGAGCCAATTGGCGATTTGAACAAAGACTTGATGTATGAGAAAATTGACGAAATGAATACACTTGCCAAAAAAAGTAAATAATGTCAAAAGTTAAAACTTCCTTTTTCTGCCAAAACTGCGGAACCCAATATGCCAAATGGCAAGGGCAATGCAACGCGTGCAAAGAATGGAATACGATTGCCGAAGAAATAATTCAGAAACAGGATAAGGTTGCTTGGAAAAGCGAACCTACTCCAACAAGCAAAGCGCCAAAACCTTTAAAAATTAACGAGATCGATTCTGCTCAAGAAGTTCGAATGGACACAACTGACAGCGAATTGAATCGTGTTTTAGGAGGCGGGCTTGTTCCTGGATCTTTAACGCTTTTGGGCGGTGAACCCGGCATCGGAAAAAGTACACTTTTACTTCAAGTTTCTCTTAAATTACCTTATAAAACATTATATGTTTCTGGTGAAGAAAGTCAGAAACAGATAAAAATGCGTGCAGAAAGAATTACGCCAAACAGCGACAATTGTTATATTCTTACTGAAACTAAAACGCAAAATATCTTCAAACAAATTGAAACAATTCAGCCTGAAGTAGTCATAATTGACTCTATTCAGACTTTACACACCGATTATATCGAATCGACTGCTGGAAGTATTTCTCAGATTCGTGAAACCACAGCAGAATTAATCAAATTTGCTAAAGAAAGTAATATTCCCGTAATCTTGATTGGGCATATTACAAAAGACGGAAACATAGCTGGTCCAAAAATTTTGGAACATATGGTAGATACCGTTTTGCAGTTTGAAGGCGATAGAAACCATATTTACCGAATTTTACGTTCGCTAAAAAACCGTTTTGGTTCAACATCAGAACTTGGAATTTATGAAATGTTGGGCAGCGGATTACGAGAAGTGAGTAATCCTTCTGAAATCCTGATTTCTCATAAAGACGAAGAATTGTCTGGAACAGCAATTGCCACAACTCTTGAAGGCATGCGTCCGTTGATGATCGAAATACAATCTTTGGTTAGTACAGCTGTTTATGGAACACCTCAACGAAGCACAACAGGTTACAACGCCAAAAGACTAAACATGATTTTGGCTGTCTTAGAAAAAAGAGCTGGATTTCGTTTAGGCGCAAAAGACGTTTTCTTAAATGTAACAGGAGGTATTTCTGTCGATGATCCTGCAATTGACTTGGCGGTTGTGGCTGCGATTTTATCTTCTAACGAAGATATTCCTGTTGGAAAAGGTTTCTGTTTTGCTGGCGAAGTCGGACTTTCTGGCGAAATTCGCCCTGTAAACCGTGTAGATCAGCGCATTCAAGAAGCTGAAAAACTAGGTTTCGATACTATCTTTGTTTCTAAATACAACAAAATTGCTTTAAAGAATACAGGAATTAAAATTGAACTTGTTGCGAAAATTGAAGATGTCGCAAGTATACTTTTTGGTTAATTTTTTCTTTT
>NZ_DHEI01000143.1:71343-72968 GCF_002399805.1 Flavobacterium sp. UBA4854 | reverse complement strand
AAACAAACAATACTACGTTTCAAAAATTTCTAAATTCTTTTGAAAACCAACTTTATGAATTTTCCAAAACAAAAAATATACAAAGCATTAAAAATACTAGGAATAGTAATTTTAGTGCTTTGCATCGGACTGTATTATTTTCGCAACTCACTATTAAATCAGGCAATTGCAAAAGCGACACACAAAATGGCTGTTCAATACAACAGTAATTTTTCTGTAGAATCTGCTTCTTTTGATGGATTATCAACCATACATTTAACAAATGTTGTGCTAGCACCTATAAATGCAGACACACTTGTAAAAATAAAAAACGTAGAAACCAGTATTAGTTTAAGCAATTTATTGATTGGAGATGTTCAGGTTGGAACTTTAAAAGTCGACAACGGTTATATCCAACTAGTAAAAAAAGGCAACAAACGAAATTTTGATGCTTTTCTAAAAAGAGATCGCGAAGAAACAGAGTCAAACGAAAAACGCAAATATGCCGCCTTTGCCTACAGAATCATTTCTAAAGTTCTGAATTTGGTTCCAACCGATATGGATTTGAAAAACTTCAAATTCAAAATCAACGACAACGACAAACTAACTTCTATTGATGTAGACAAACTGGTTTTAAACAACAAACAATTAGAAACCAATCTTCACGTTCAAGCAAAAGATTTTGATCAGCGCTGGAATATTAAAGGTTTTGCCGATCCGAGAAATAAAAAGGCAGATATTCGCTTTTTCAACTTAGATACTGGTGCCATTCGTGTGCCTTATCTAGATCAACGCTATAATTTAAAAGCAAGTTTTGATTCTATTCGTCTAAATGTTCAAAACATTGACAAAAGTGGCAGCGAACTGCATATTGACGGTTTTACTTCTATCGCCAATCTTACAATCAATCACCCGAAAATTGCCAGCAAAGATGTGGTAATAAAAAATGCGCGTTTTGATTACCGATTTTTATTGGGAGATAGCTTTATTTCGATCGACAGTTCGTCAACCATGCAGTTGAACAAGATTAAAGTTCGTCCTTATATTTCTTACGATACAGAAAAAGACACAATTTATACTTTGAAAGTCGATATTCCGAAAATGAAAGCGCAAGATTTTATCGTTTCGCTTCCAGATGGTTTATTCACACATTTTCAAGGTATGCAGGCAACTGGAAACTTTGATTATAAATTAGATTTCAAATTCAATAAAAACAAACCAAACACGCTTGTTTTTGACAGCAAATTAAACAAAGAAGATTTGCGAATTACCAAATATGGCGAAGCAGATTTAAATAAATTAAATGGCGAATTTGTATATCGAGCGATTATTCAAAATGTATTGCAAAGACCAGTTTTGGTTGGAAATGCCAATCCAAATTATACTCCGCTAGACCAAATTTCTCCATATTTAAGAAAATGTGTTTTAACGACCGAAGATCCTTCTTTCTTTTCGCATCGCGGATTTATAAATGAAGCTTTCAAACAATCAATTCTTAAGAACATTCGAACTAAGAAATTCTCTCGCGGTGCCAGCACAATTAGCATGCAGTTAATTAAGAATGTCTTTTTAACTCGTGAAAAAACGCTTTCGCGAAAGCTTGAAGAAATTCTGCTAGTTTACATTTTAGAAAACAACCGAATTGT
>NZ_DHEI01000143.1:64140-71175 GCF_002399805.1 Flavobacterium sp. UBA4854 | reverse complement strand
GGAATTGGCGAAGCGAGTCATTTCTATTTCCAAAAAAGTCCTTCGGCTTTAAATGTTGATGAATGTTTGTATTTGGCAACGATTATTCCGAAACCGAGAAAATTCATGTATCAATTTAATGACCAAGGTAATCTGAAGGATTATGCTATTAAAAACCAAAATTTCCTGAAGAATTTGATGTTTAGAAGAGGGCTTTTAGTTCCAGAAGACACAATTGGTCTATTGCCTGTTTATATTTCTGGAAATGCACGTTCTTTAATAAAAATTAAAGTTCCAGATTCTACAGCAATCAAAATAGATTCTTTGGCTGTTGATGATGAATTTGATTTGTAAGAGGGTTTTGCCACAAAGGCGCTAAGACACTAAGTTTTTTTTATTAAAACATTTTTAATTGCTCACAAAGACGCAAAGTTTTTTAAGTTCAATTGCGTCCAGCTTTAGCTGAATGTAAATACAAATGCAAATCTAAGGGCTTTAGCCAAACTTTACTAGTTTGGCTAAAGCCCTTTCCTATTTCGATCTTATTCCCCTAGCTGAAGCTTGGGGCAATTAAAAAAAATCGTATGTTTTACTTTAGCCACAGATTAAAGGATTAAAAAATCTTTTCTAATCTTGGAATCTGTGGCTAAAAAAAACTTCGTGCCTTAGCGCCTTTGTGGCAAAAACCACTACTTAAAGTTCTTCAAAAACTCTTCTTTATAAGTTGGCGAAACCTCAATTTCAGTCCCATCGTTCAATGTTACGATTCCGCCTTTGTTATACGATTTCACACAATTGAGATTGATGATATGCGATTTATGAACACGAATAAAAGGCAATGGCAAAATCTCCGAAAAATGTTTTAGAAATCGGCAGACCATTTTTTTTGCTCCATTGTTTAAATACAAATCAGTAAAATTTCCATTTCCGCGAAGACGAACAATATCTTCCATTTTTACGACTTCAAAACCTTCAAGCGTTGGCAGAATGACTTGTTGTTTTTCTGGTTTTTGCTCATGGAAATTCTCGACAATAATTTTATTTCGATTGAAGATTTCATGATTTAAAATCTGATGATGTACTTTGTTTACCGCAATAATCAGTTCTTCAATGCTAATTGGTTTCAAAAGATAATATGCAGCACTTTGATTTAAAGCACGAAGCGAATATTCAGAAAAAGCCGTTACAAAAATGGTTTCAAATTGTAGCTCTTTGCAAGCTTCTAAAACATCAAAAGCATTTCCGAAAGGCATTTCTACATCCAGAAAAACCAATTGCGGTTTAATTTCATGCAACAACGGAACGGCTTCTTTTATATTCTGCGCTTCGCCGACAACCTCAACTTGCGGACAATATTTGCTCAAATAATTTTTAAGCACTTCGCGCGCTGCCAATTCATCTTCGACAATTACGCTTTTTATTTTCTGCAAAGTCATCATATTTTATCAATTAATGGAAAAACAATTTGAACGATCGTGCCTGATTTTGGTTCTTCTTTTTCTGAAATAGTAAACGAAATATCCTTTTTGTATAATTCGTTCAAAAGGTCAATTCTTTCTTTAGTATTATTTAAGCCTCGAGATTCGTAAATTTTCTGGTTGGTCGTTTTGAGTTCTCGGCTTTTGGTTAAACCAATTCCGTTGTCTTCAATAATCACATTAATTTTTCCGTTTTTATACTCAAATCGGAGCGACAAAAAACCTTTCTTGTCCAAATAACGCAATCCGTGCCAAATGGAATTTTCTAAATGCGGTTGCATGATCATATTCGGAACAAAAACTCTTTCGGTATCTAGAGATTCATCAACCACAATTTCAAAGTCGAATTTATCCTGAAAACGCAAATGTTCTAAATCGAGATATTTCTTTAATTGCTCTACTTCTTTGTCCAACGAAATAAAATCTTTATTAGAGTTTTCCATCATATTTCGCATTAGATTCGAATAAGAAGTCAAGTATTTATTGGCTTCCAATTCTTTGTTTTCGGCAATAAACTGATTGACGCTATTTAAACTATTAAAAATAAAATGCGGATTCATTTCGCGGCGCAATGACTGCAAAGCGATTTCCTTATTTTTGATTCTGATGGAATACAGTGCTTTTACAATGAAGAAAAACAAAAGCAACAATAACCCAATTGAGCCTAAAAGGAAATAATTAAAGGAGTTTTTCTTCGAAATCAATTCGTCTTTTAAAACCTTTTCTTTTTCAAGCTGACGAATTTTATCTTCTGTAACCTGAAAAGTTTTGGCATCAATTAAAGTAGTATCAGATTTGATTAACTGTTCGAAATTATCAAAAAACTGTTCGTACAAAGCCATGCTTTCTTTGTCTTCCCCTTTTGTTTTATAATATTTAATTAAAGAAGATAAACTCTTTCTGGCTTCAGATGAATTTCCTTTTTGAAAAGATAAATTATAGGCTTCTTTTAAAGAAGAAATGGCTTTTTCTGGTTCTTTCTTTTCAAAATAAAGTGAAGCCAAGGATTGCAATTGTTTTATTTCGGTAGTAAAATCATGATTCGTTTTAGCATCAGCAAGCAATTTTTCGTTAATGGCAAGCGCTTTGTCAAACTGATTATCGGCAACGTAAACTTTTGCGATTTCGTTTTTAATTTTAACTTCTTCTGGTTTGTCTTTAGCGTATTTTAAAGCTTTTTTATAACTTTCAATTGCAACTGCTTTGTCATTTAACTGCAAAGAATTCTGTGCTTTCTGTACATATGCTTCACTTACTTCAGCAGCTTTTTTGTCTTTTTTCAGTAATTCAATATTCGAATCAACATAATTGGTCTGACTTGCAGGATTAGATTGATTTCTGAGTCGGTTAGCATCATTTTGGTTTATTTTTTCTTCAGATGCATCTTTGGTTAAAGAACCTGCCGCTTCATAGTTCTTAATCGCAGAACCAAAGTTTTTCTGGTTTTCCTGAACTTTGGCCAAACTTCTGGTGACGCGTGTTTTATCTTCGGTTAGTTTTAATTTGGTGTAAGAATTTAAAGCTCTTTTAAAATACTCTTCTGCTTTTGCATTATCGCCTTTGCTTAAAAAGTCATTAGCCAGCTTTTCATAGTTTTGAGCAATTTTCGATTCATCGTTTTCATCTAAAGATTTAGATAATTCTTCAGCGGTTTTACTTATTACGGCTTTACTCTTTTTTTCGCTTTTTTCAGGAAGTGACTGCGCAGTTATTTCTTGAGGAAATAAAAACGCTAAAAAAAACAGACTAAAAACAATTAATACATGACGTTTCACAAACAAGTTATTTAGAAAGTGTAAAGTAACTTAATTTCAAATTCCTATCCTATAACATTCACCAAGTCAAAAGGCTTGTTGACCCATTCTCTCAAAAATACGTTTTTTCGATCAATACTTTTACCTCGTAATCTTAAAAACCATCATTATGAAAAAACTATTTTACTCCTCTTTTATCCTTTTTTCTCAGTTTATTATTGGACAAGTTTCTGGAAATGTCAATTATCAGAATCAATATGTTGCAAATACTACAATTGATATTGGTTTTCCGTCTAGCGAAGGTATTGTAGCAAGTGTAAAAGGTCTTGCCAATGTGAAAGCAGATACTTATACGGCAATTTTCAGCACTACTCAAACGGGTAAAACAACCAAAGAAGTCAATGACTTGCTTGACCAAAGAATTGAACGTTCGCTTAACGAAATCAAACTTAAAAAAGGCGTTGAGATTTTTGTCGATATGATTTCTTTTGTTCCTGTTTATGAATATGAAGTCGAGAAAAAGATTTTCAGCCGTAAAACGTACAATGAAGTTCCTGTGGGATTTGAGTTAAAGAAAAACATCCACATAAAATTTTCCGATCCAAATCAGTTGAACGATTTTATTTCGATTTTATCAAATCATGAAATATACGATTTGGTCCGAGTTGATTATTTCTCCAATTCATTAGAAACCATCAAAAAGGAAATGATGAACAAAGCCAAACTGCTGATTCAGGAAAAAATCAAGAATTATGAGCTTCTTCTTGGAGAGACATTTACAAACGTTGAAAAAAGAATTACCGATGGTTTTGTTGTGAATTTACCTGTAGAAATGTACAAATCGTACGAAGCGTACAATAGTTCTTCTTTAAACTTAAAAAAATCGGCAGATGTTAATCAAGCCAATAAATCGACTACGCTTTATTACCAGCCTGTATTTAGTAAAGAATTCGATTTCATCATTAATCCTTCGGTTCTGGAACCTGTTATTCAGGTACAATATGAAGTAAAGATTTTTATTAACAGAGAAAAAGAAAAGAAGCAAGTTGCCAAAACAGACAAAGAATTTATTCTGATTACTCCAAATGGCGATTTAAAAAACCTGAATATCAACACTCCAAAACAAATGCATTAATCTGGAAAGTTTCACCAAGTCAAAAGACCGTTTCACCATTTGTCCCAAAAGTGAGCTTTTTTAGTTTTTAAGTTTGATCTATAATCATTCAATTAAAAACTAAAATCATGAAATCAAATCTTTTTATAACAGCGCTTTTGGCATCGGCAATATTTTTTGCAAGCTGTAATTCGTCTAATGCAAAACCAGTAAAAAACACTGAAATCGAAAAACCGGATTCGGCTGAAATGACCAAAATTCAAGTGGCTCTTTTATTGGATACTTCTAACAGTATGGACGGTTTAATCGATCAGGCGAAATCGAGATTGTGGAATATTGTAAATACTTTGACGACTTTAAAATACGAAGGAAAAACGCCAGACATCGAAATTTCTTTATACGAATACGGAAACGACGGTTTATCTGAAAGATCGAATTACATCAGACAAGTGACACCTTTATCGACAGATCTCGATTTGATTTCGGAAAAATTATTTGCACTAAGAACTAATGGCGGAAGTGAATATTGTGGCGCTGTAATTCAAGATGCAACTAAGGGATTAAAATGGGCTTCTGACAAAAACAGCATGAAACTAATTTACATTGCAGGAAATGAAGGTTTTGATCAAGGAAAAATAAGTTATAAAGAAACAATTAGCGATGCTTTAAAAAATAATATTTATGTGAATACTATTTTCTGTGGAAACAAAACAGAAGGCATTAATTCATTTTGGAAAGACGGAGCAGATCGCGGAAAAGGAAAATATTTCAATATCGATTCTGACAAAGCGGTTCAATATATTGCAACACCATATGACGATGAAATCGCTAAATGTGATGAAAAAATCAATAAAACCTATATCAATTACGGAGCGAAAGGTGCCGATAAAAAAAGAAACCAGATAATGCAGGATCAGAATGCTAAAAAAGTTTCGGCTTCCAATTATACCGATCGTGCCGTAAGCAAATCAAAAGCCGTTTATAAAAATGATACTTGGGATTTGGTAGATAAAGTAAAAGATGATGCCGGAGCAATTTCGAAAATCAAAAAAGAAGAATTACCGATCGAACTGCAAAACAAAAGCACCGCAGAATTGCAAAAAATAGTGACCGAAAAAACAAAAGAAAGAGAAACAATTCAGAAAGAAATTAGTGTTTTAGCAAAAAAGCGTCAGCAATATATTGATACTGAAGCTAAAAAAACTAAATCTCAAGATGATCTTGGAAATACAATTAACTCTTCTATTCTAGCTTTCGCTAAAGTAAAAGGCTATACGGTTGAGAAATAAAAATCCAAATGAAAAAGAAAATCTTCTTTCTGCTCTTTACAGTAATTCCGTTGATTTGTTTGAGTTGTGAAAATAAAAAAGAGAAAACAAAAGACACAAGAACTAAAAAACCGATCTATTCTTATGAAAAGAAACTAAAAAATGAAATAACTGAAGTAAGGAGCTTCTTGGGGAAATCTCCAAAATACAATTCAGATGTGGCATTATTTTTAGATATGAAGATAGAATCTGGAAGAAATCGGTTTTTTATTTATGATTTAAAAAACAACAAATTACTGGATAAAGGTTTAGTTGGACATGGTTCTGGTTCTGAAACAGGAATTCCTGGCGAATTAAAATTCAGCAATGTTAAAAATTCAAATTGCAGTTCGTTAGGCAAATATGCCATTGGCGGTTCGTATGTTGGAACATTTGGAAAAGCCTATAAATTGTATGGTTTAGACAAAACCAACAGTAACGCTTTTGATCGAAATATAGTGCTTCATAAATACTCAGAAATTCCTTTTGATGAACAGCCTTACCCAATTTGCAATAGTCTCGGATGTCCAATGGTAAACGAAAAGTTCTTCGGAGTTCTCGAAAAACTAATTGACAATTCTAAAAAGAAAATAATTCTAGTGATGTACTATTAAATCTATTTTTATTTAACAGTAATAATCATATATTTCCCACTAATTTAAATTTAACCTCATGAATAAAAAAGTAATTCTATTCATCATATTATTGATCAGCGCTTTCGCGAATGCACAAAAGCCAATTTTTACAACAGCAAAAGTAAAAGCCGCAACTGTATATTTTAATGCTGCCGAAATTTCTCAGACTGCAAGTACCACTTTGCCTACAGGAACAAGTGAAATTGTCATCAAAAATGTGGCTTCGTATTTAAATGAAAATTCAGTACAAATTGGCGCTCCAGCAAATGTAACAGTATTGTCTGTTCAGTTTACCAATAATTATATTTCAGAATATGAAACAGATTCTAAATCGCCTTTAATCAAAAGAGTTAATGATAGTATTGTTTTGGTTCAAAAAGAACTTCAAAAAGTAGTCAATACGATTAATTCAGAAAACAAAACCATGCAGTTACTCGATCGAAACCAACAAATTTCGGGAGTAAATTCTGGATTGAACGTTGCTGAATTAATGAAAATGGTAGATTATTATAAAAACAAACAAATCGAAATTGCCAATAATATCAATACCTTAACCGATAAACAGAAAAAACTTGACGAGACACTTCAGAAACTGAACAATAAACTTGAGTTTGATACGAACAAAGAAGAACGAACTTCATCAGGAAAATTAATTGTTCAGGTAATGAACACTGCAGCTGGAATTGTTCCGTTAGAGATTTCGTATTTAACACAAAGCGCATCTTGGACACCATTTTATGATTTGCGTACCGAAAGTGTAAATGCGCC
>NZ_DHEI01000143.1:53265-63888 GCF_002399805.1 Flavobacterium sp. UBA4854 | reverse complement strand
TATGGTTACAATCAAAGAGCTGTTGCCAACCAATTGCAAAGTAGTGCTTACGGAGAAGTGAAAGATAAAGCAATTGAAGAAGTCGTAGTATCCGCATTGCCAAAGATGAAAAAATCTTCGGTTTCTGATTATACAACTGTTGCAGAAAACCAACTTAATATAGCTTTTGATATTGATATTCCGTACGATATTCTTTCTAATGGAAAAGTACATAGTGTTTCCTTAAAAGAAATTAAACTTCCAGCAACATATAAATATTACGCTGCTCCAAAAGTAGAAAATGAGGCTTTTCTTCTTGCCGAAATTGCAGATTACAGCAAATACAATTTATTGCAAGGCGAAGCGAATATCATTTTTGAAGGAATGTATGTTGGAAAAACATTTATAGAACCAAGTCAAACCAGTGATACTTTGAATTTAAGTATGGGGCGCGATAAAAAAGTTTCTATAAAACGTGAAAAAGTAGCAGACAAATCGGGAACGAAGTTTTTGTCTTCTAGAAAAGAACAAACTTTTACCTACGACATTACCGTTCGAAATAATAAAAAAGAATTGGTTGAACTTTTATTAAAAGATCAATATCCGTTGACAACCAATAAGGAAATCGAAGTAGAATTATTACAAAGTGACAGCGCAAAAATAAATTCTGAAACAGGAATCTTAACTTGGCAATTACAGCTGAAACCGAATGAAACGAAAAAGATCAGAATAAGTTATCGTGTAAAATATCCTAAAGATCAGGTTTTGAATTTATAATATCTCTAAAAATAAATCCCGATAGTTTCTCAGCTATCGGGATTTTAGATTTATTTAATTCACTAAAATTAAGGAGCTGGATCAGGAAATATAGCCTGAACCGCGTCAATTTCTGCTAAGATTTGTTTAGAAAGTGTGACATCAACAGTATCGATGTTTTCTTTTAATTGTTCTAATGTCGTAGCTCCAATAATAGCACTCGTTAAGAATGGCTGTTGCAAAACGAATCCCATTGCCAATTGCGTTAGCGTTAAACCATGTTTTTTAGCGATTTCCAGATACATTTTTGTTGCTTCGGTGCATTGGTCGCTATTGTAACGTTTGTATTGCGGAAAAAGATTAATTCTCGCTTTTGGATGACTTTCTCCAGTTAAAAATTTTCCTGTCAAAACTCCGAATGCTAAAGGCGAATATCCAAGTAAACCAACATTTTCATATTTTGAAACTTCTGCAGAATTCACTTCAAACAAACGGTTCAATAAAGAATACGGATTTTGAACAGTTTTTATTCTTGGAAGATTGTTGTATTTGCTTTCTTCCAAAAGGCGCATCATTCCCCAAGCGTTTTCATTAGAAACTCCAATGTATTTGATTTTACCTTCTTTAATTAATCCGTCGAAAGTTTCTAAGATTTCTCTAAAGTTATCTTCCCAAACATCATCATGTCCGTGAAAAGCACGCTGACCAAAATTATTAGTTTTTCTTTCTGGCCAGTGCATTTGATACAAGTCGATATAATCTGTTTGCAGTCTTTTTAAACTATTTTCAACAGCATATTTAATACTTGCTGGAGAAAAATCCAGTTTTTCGCGCATATATCCAAAATTCGGATTCGGACCAGCAATTTTAGATGCTAAAATAACTTTATCTCGATTTCCTGATTTCTTAAACCAAGTTCCTATAATTTTTTCTGTGCTTCCGTAAGTCGCTTCACTCGCAGGAACCGAATACATTTCGGCTGTATCGAAGAAATTTACGCCTCTTTCAAGAGCATAATCCATTTGTTCATGTCCTTCTGCTTCTGTATTCTGCTGTCCAAAAGTCATTGTTCCAAGACAGATTTTACTAACTTTTATATCGGTGTTAGGTAATGTAGTGTATTTCATTCTTTTGAGATTCTAAGTGTCTAAGATTCTAAGTTTACTTATTTTGAGTTATAAAGCTTCAAAGTTACGAACGGATTTCTCAAATCTAAAAACGAGAAAGGTTAAAAAAAGTACAAGATTTATTTTGAGAGGCTAAGGTTCTAAGATGCTAAGTTTAGATTCCAATTAATAAAAAAGGGTTGAAGTTTTACTTCAACCCTTTTAAATCTTAGAAACTTAGTATCTCAGAATCTTAGCAACTTTTAATTAATACTATTAAGCATCTCTGCAATCTCATCTAATCTTGGAGTCAAGATGATTTCGATTCTTCGGTTTTTAGCTTTTCCTTCCGGAGTCGCATTGCTTGCCAGAGGAGAAAATTCACTTCTTCCTGCTGCTGTTAGTTTTTGTTTATTGATTTTTGGGTTTTCACTTAAAATAGCAACAATTGCAGTTGCTCTTTTTGTAGATAAATCCCAGTTGTTTGCAATTGGTCCTGAACCTGCGTACGGATCATCGTCTGTATGTCCTTCAATAAGAACAGAAAGATCTGGATTGTCACCTAAAACTTTTCCAAGTTCTACAACTGCTCTTCTACCTTCTGCACCAACAGCCCAGCTTCCAGAATTGAAAAGCAATTTGTTTTCCATAGAAACATATACTTTTCCGTTTTTATGTTCTACAGTCAAACCTTTACCTTCAAAACCAGTTAATGCTTTAGATAAAGTTTCTTTCAGTTTACGCATTGCTTCTTCTTTCGCAGCAATCATATCTTCTAATTCTTTTAGACGATTTGCCGTTTTGTCTAAACGGGCTTGTTCTTCTGCAAGAGCTTTACCTTTTGCTTCTAATTGTGCTAACAATTCGCGGTTTTTAGCCAAGTTTTTCTCTAATGCATCGTTGCTGTTTTTCTCCAACGCATTATACGAATCCTGTAAAACTTTATATTTATTTTGAGCCGCCGCTAAATCTGCTTTTTGTTTTGCCAAATCATCATTAGCACTTGCTAAATCTTTAGTCAGTTTATCGCGATCGACTTCTAACTGATTCTTTGCTTTCTTTAAATTTTCATTTTCATCAGCAATAGAACGACTTTCTTTCTTCAAATCTGAGTATTTGGTTTCTAAATCATTGTAAATTTTCTTAGAAACACATGACGTTGTGGACAAAGCTAATGCTAGTAATCCGATGGAGGCTTTTTTAATCATCTTTAATTGATTTTATTTAGGCGTTTAATCTTTTAAACTTCGTAAAAAACCAATCCTAGAAATTTTGCAAATTCTAAGCATTGATTTTAAACCGAGATACTCTCAGCAAGAACAATACCAAAAATTAGTCGATTTCGACTAAAATCGGACAATGATCTGAATGCATAGCGTCTGGTAGTATAACAGCTCTTTTTAGCCTGTTTTCTAAAACATTGCTAACTAAATTATAATCGATACGCCAGCCTTTATTATTTCCTCTCGCTCCTGCACGGTAACTCCACCATGAATAATGATGTGGTTCTTTGTTAAAATGACGGAAACTGTCGATAAAACCAGATTTCATAAAAGTATCTAACCAAGCGCGTTCTGCCGGAAGAAATCCAGAAACCGTTTTATTACGAACCGGATCATGAATATCTATTGCTTCGTGACAGATATTATAATCTCCGCATATAATCAGATTCGGGATCGTAAGTTTCAATTCATTGATATAATTTTGAAAATCATCCATAAACATAAATTTATGGTCCAATCTTTCAATATTTGTCCCAGACGGAAGATACAAACTCATTACAGAAACATCGTCAAAATCTGCACGAAGATTTCTTCCTTCAAAATCCATATGATGAATTCCTGTTCCGTAAACAATATTATTTGGCTTTGTTTTCGAAAGAATAGCTACTCCGCTGTATCCTTTTTTGGTTGCAGGATAGTAATATTGAAACGGATAACCCGCGGCAGTAATATCGTCTACAGGAATTTGATCTTGTGTAGCTTTTATTTCCTGAAGACAGATAACATCAGGATTTGCTTGTTGCAGCCACTCGATAAACCCTTTGTTTATTGCTGCTCTAATTCCGTTTACATTATAAGAAATAATTTTCATCAGTGATTTTTTTAGGATTTCAAATGTAATAAAAAAGTGCAAAGTTTATCTTGGAAACAATGAAAAGTAGACTTTTTTGTTATCTTTGTTCGCTGTTCTAATAATTTAAAAGTAGTACATGGGTTTAGTTACCGCGAAAGAAGTTGCAAAGGCAATAAATGTTGAAAAGTACGGGGTTCTCGGTACTTTTTCTGGCTGGATTCTTATGAAGGTTCTTAAGATCTCGACCCTTAATAAAATTTACGATCGTAATAAACATTTGACAGACCTTGACTTTTTGAATGGAATTTTGGACGAAATGGAAATTAAGTTCGAAATCCCTGAAGAAGATTTAAAGCGTTTGCCAAAAGATGGTGCGTATATTACCATTTCAAATCATCCGCTTGGTGGAATTGATGGAATTTTACTTTTGAAATTAATGCTTGAAAGAGAGCCAAATTTCAAAATCATTGCCAATTTCCTGTTACACAGAATTGTTCCAATGAAAAAATACATTATGCCAGTTAATCCTTTTGAAAACCATAAGGATGCAAAATCGAGCGTGATTGGTATTAAAGAAACTTTACGTCATTTAAGTGACGGAAAGCCTTTGGGGATTTTTCCCGCTGGTGAAGTTTCGACTTATAAAGATGGCAAATTAGTAGTTGACAAACCTTGGGAAGAAGGCGCACTGAAATTAATCAGAAAAGCAAAAGTTCCTGTTGTTCCAATTTACTTTCATGCTAAAAACAGTAAATTGTTTTACTGGCTTTCTAAAATTGACGACACTTTACGCACAGCAAAATTACCTTCTGAGCTATTAACTCAGAAAGATCGTGTAATTAAAGTTCGTATTGGAAAACCAATTTCTGTAAGCGAGCAAAACGAAATCGAATCTTTCGAAGAATATTCAGAATTCTTGAGAAAGAAAACCTACATGCTTGCCAATCCTTTTGAAAAAGATACGAAACTGATTGACACTGCAAGTTTAAAAATACCAAAAGCGCCTAAAAAAATCGTTACTCCTGCAAACGAGTCAAAACTTATTGATGAAGTTCAAGCGTTAAGAGATAGTGACAGCAGGTTTTTACAAAGTAAAAACTATGAGGTATTCTTTGCAAGCGCAAAAGAAATTCCGAACATTTTACACGAAATAGGCCGTTTGCGCGAAATTACTTTTCGTGAAGTTGGAGAAGGAACAAATGAATCTATTGACATAGATGAATACGATCAATATTATCACCATATGTTTTTATGGGATGATGAAACCAAAAAAATTGCAGGAGCATACCGTATGGGATTAGGTTCTGAAATCTATCCAAAATACGGAATTGAAGGTTTTTACTTGACTGATCTTTTCAGATTTGAACCAGAACTTCATGATATGATGCACAAATCGATCGAAATGGGACGTGCATTTATCGTAAAAGAATATCAGCAAAAACCAATGCCTTTGTTCTTATTATGGAAAGGTATTATTCATACCACTTTGCGTCATCCAGAACATAAATATTTAGTTGGAGGTGTAAGTATCAGTAATCAATTTTCAGATTTCTCTAAATCATTAATGATTGAGTTTATGAAATCAAACTATTACGATCCGTATATCGCGCAATATATTCACCCGAAAAAGGCGTATAAAGTAAAATTAAAAGATGCTGATAAAGATTTTATCTTTGATGAAGCAGAATCTGACTTAAATAAGTTTGATAAAATCATTGACGAATTAGAACCAGGAAATTTACGTTTACCTGTTTTAATTAAAAAATATATCAAACAAAATGCAAGAGTAGTCGCTTTTAACGTTGACCCGTTATTTAATAATGCAATTGACGGTTTAATGTACATTAGAATTGCAGATATTCCTGAAAGCACTATGAAACCTGTAATTGAAGAGTTTCAGATTGAATTGGAAAAGAAACTATCTGAGAAAGAAGATTAATAAAAGAAAAGCCGTTTCAGTTGAAACGGCTTTTTTTTGTATCATTAAAATTAGAAAACTTACTCTTTACCAATTTCATTAATCTCTTCTAATTGATTCTTAGGATCTGCACCATATTGATTTGGCCCTTTTTCACCTTCTATACAACATAAATATAAGTTGTAAAATGGAATAAGGATATACCACCATTCTTTACCAACATCGTGCATTCTTCTAACCGCAACAGCAATTCCAGGCAGTAAAACTGCTAAGCTATAAATATTCGCAATAATCACTAAACTTGGCGAAACTAATCCAGCAATAAAACCAAGAACAAAACTGATGATTAAGTTTACTAAAAAGAACATCCAATATTCTTGTCTTCTTGCTCTTCCACTAAAATTTGCATAGTTTTCAAAAACTACTTTTTTGTACATTTCAATCATAATAAAATCATTTAAACTCTATCTTACTCTTAAGGATTTTCAGTTACTCCATTATTTCTAGTATGTTGCAAGATTACCCACTAAAGACTTTATTTAAAGGAACTAAAAGTTATAATTGTATTAGAAAAAGACATTTTTAAACAAAAAAAATCCCATTCATTTCTGAATGGGATCTTCGTTAATATATTCGTGCTTCTTTTAAAACCAGCCTCGCTGACCAATTTGATAAGTTTGATAAAATTCCTCATCACTCTTGGTTAGGTATATAATACCCTCTATAATTCCGATTATGCCGCCAATTCCGAACATTAACCCTAAAACCAGCTGAATTATTCCTTCTCTTTTATAACCTAAATAAAATTTATGGATACCTAAATATCCTAGCAAAATAGCTAGAATTCCAGCCACTACTTTTTTATTTTCTTCTTGATAACGTGGATTATTCCAATCTTCTCTTTTTGTATTTTCCATAATCTTAATTTTTATTATTTCTTAAAATAGTACTCGAACAAAAAAACTGATTCGTGAATAAAACCAGTTTATACATTATTAAAACCAAATTGATTGATGCAGAATATCATCAAAAGAATTATTTTTTACAAAGAAAATTAATCTTATAAAATGATAAACGCCTAAAAAAATAGCTAGTCCGTATGCCAGCCTTCTATTATACAAAAGTCCTGTGAAGTATTCTTTTTTGGTAATAAGCTCTAATGTGAGCACTAAAACAGTCACAATACAAAATGCAATGACAAAAGGACCTAAAATATGATAGCTAATTGATTTGTATAAATCTCCTTGATAAAAATAAACCAAAGATTTTGTGATCCCGCATCCTGGACAAGGAAATCCTGTCAGCATTTTAAAAGGGCAAAAAGACTGGTCTGTTTCTAAATGGTCATTATGATTATCAAGCATTAAAAAAAACGGAACTACCAGTGTAATTAATGCACCGATAATTCCGTAAATTTTACGTCTTGTTTGCGTATTAGTTATATAATCTGTTGATATCACCTTGAACGATCATTGCAGCCGCAATAGGAAAAAAGAATCCTAAAACAATTAGTAAAGTAGATTGATCTTTTTGAAGTTCACCCGTTTTCTCATATACTTTTGGTAATGCTTCTTTACCTGCTAAGTAATAGAAATAAATATTAACTGGCATACAACAACCTGCAAAAATTGCAATTGGTTGCGAGATAACTTCTTTTTTTGCTACAGCATTAAAAACTTCAGCTACTTTAATATTCCAATAAATCAAATACAATCCGCATGTTAAAAATCCAAAAAGCAATACCATAATTGGGTCTACTTTAAATACCGGGATTGGTTCTTCAAAATTATTCGATGTTTGTTGTAATTCCATCTTTTTCCTTATAAAATTCGTTAATTCCTACTCTTTGGATTTTCGGCTTCTCCAAACCCCTAAAAGAACTTATTTAGATTGATTCTTTTGAAATTCGGAAACAATATTATTAAAAATTAGCAAATAAAACTAATCTTGCCAAATAAAATTTACAGGAAAAACCTCGTTATTAAATTCTAAAGGCTGTAGACTATTTTTTGTTGTAAACCGCTTTAATTTTATCCACAATTACCTGAGCCAATCGTTCATGACTTTCAAATGTCCAACCAGCAATATGAGGCGTTAATAACACATTTTTTGCCTGCATAAGATACTGAAGTGCTTCTGGCGTGCTGTTATCTTGAAAAAGGGTTTCGAACGACAACTTTTCGTATTCCAAAACATCTAAACCTGCACCCAAAATCTTTTTCGATTTCATAGCCTCAACCAAATCTGCTGTAACAATGTTTTTACCACGTGAAGTATTTATAATCCAAAAAGGCTTTTTAAACGCATTTATAAAGCTCCTATCGACCATTTTATTTGTTTCTGGTGTCCAAGGAAGGTGCAAGCTTAAAACATCTGTTTTTTCGCGTAATTCTTCAAGAGAAACTTGTTTGGCATTTTCGTCTCCAACATTATCCAAAATATCATAGCAAAGAACTTCTGTATCAAAACCTCTCAGTTTTTTAGCAAAAGCTTTACCCATGTTTCCGTAGCCGATAATTCCCACTGTTTTTAAATCCAACTCGTGGCCACGATTGCTTTCTCTATTCCAATGTCCTGCTTTCACTTCAGCATCAGCCTGATTTAAATTATTGAATAAAGATAAAATCACACCAAGCGAATGTTCTGCAACAGCGTTGCGATTTCCTTCTGGAGCAGCAATAAGATGAATTCCTTTTGCAGAAGCATACTCACAATCAATACTTTCTAGACCTGCGCCAACTCTCGCAATAAATTGCAACTTTGTTGCAGCATCCAAAAATGTCTTGTCAATCTTGAAACGGCTTCTAATTACGACGCCATTATATTCGTGAATTTTTGCTTCGATTTCTTCTTTTGAAGATTTAAAATCGGCATGATTTTCGAAACCAGCTTCTTCCAATTGATTCCAAAGAATTGGATTATTGCTATCGATATGAAGAATTTTTATGCTCATTTTTTACTGAATTTTATAAATACAAAAATACGGGAAATATAACCTTATAAAGTCGCAAGAGAAAATTTTAAACCAAAAAAACCTGAAAAAACCTTATCCGTTCAAGCCTTCATGACAAATACTTTTTTATTGCGCGGTTTTTTTTCTAACTTTGAAAGAATAAGGATTTTTCAAATCCATCATATAAATCTTCAGAAAATCTTCCCAATGAAATTAACCAAGACTTTTAAAGCCTTTTTTGAAAACGAAAAATCGGGAGGAATTATCTTGCTATTTGTCACGATTTTATCTCTTTATCTTGCCAACTCTTCTATTCAAGTTCCATATGTTGCTTTTTGGGAGAAAGAAATTTCAGGACACTCTATAACGCATTGGATTAATGATGGATTAATGACAATTTTCTTTCTTTTGATTGGATTAGAACTGGAACGCGAAATTTATCATGGTGAATTATCCAACATTAAGAATGCTTCACTGCCAATTATGGCTGCTTTTGGCGGAATGCTTGTTCCTGCAGCAATTTTTTTGGCATTAAACTATGGAACAACTACACAAAACGGAGCCGGAATTCCGATGGCAACCGATATTGCTTTTGCAATCGGGATTTTATCGCTTCTTGGCAATAAAGTTCCTACTTCATTAAAAGTTTTTTTAACTGCTTTGGCTGTAATTGACGATTTAGGAGCAATTATTGTGATTGCCATTTTTTACACGACATCAATCTCTTTTTTAAATCTCGGGATTGCTCTTGGAATCTGGTGTTTGCTATTTGTTTTAAACCGAATGAAAATTCACAATCTAATTCCATATTTGCTCGGCGGAGCAATAATGTGGTATTTTATGCTTAATTCTGGAGTTCACGCAACCATAACTGGTGTAATTTTAGCGTTTGTTATTCCGTTTGGAGATGGTGGCGAAAAAACATCTTCATATAGGCTACAGCACTTTTTACATAGGCCAGTTGCTTTTTTCATTTTGCCATTGTTTGCAATTGCAAATACTGCTTTAACAATTTCAGACAATTGGCACGAAGGCCTTAGCCATGTTAATACTTACGGAATTATTTTGGGACTTGTAGTTGGAAAACCTCTTGGAATTTTGCTTTTCTCCTCAGTAGGTGTAACTTCGGGTTTATGCATTTTACCGAAAAACTTGAAATGGGCGCACATTTTAGGAGCAGGAATGTTAGGCGGAATTGGTTTTACTATGTCAATTTTCATAACAGTTTTAGCATTCAAAAACCCTGAAATTGTCGTTTTTTCTAAAATAGCCATTCTGATTGCTTCCTTCTTAGCAGGATTAATGGGATTCGTTTATTTAAAATATACATTAAACAGAAAGTAAATTTCGAATGTTTTAAATTCTAATTACTGAGTTTAACTGATGAAAAGAATTAGACAAATACTTGCAATATCAATATCTCTCATAATATTGCTTGTTGGTATTATTCTCTATAAAGTCATAACATATAAACCTCCGGTTTTAGATTTTTACAATCAGACTCCTACTTTACTATTTTGTGGAAATGCATATTCAAAAGAAAATCCAGGAAATGGAAAAGAAATCTTTAATTCTAATTGTGCTGCTTGCCATAAACTAGATTCCAAGAGTACTGGACCTGCACTTCGTAATATAGACTCATTGATCTTTATAAAATGGATGTTAAGGAAAAACCATAAAATCGATATCTTGAAGATTGAAAAGTTTGGAATTGATTATCACAGAACAACATTTAAAGATGTTATCAATGAAGAAAATCTTCCCGACTTAATTGATTATTGTTCAGGAGTACGGTATTGAACCTCAAAACAAAAAAATCCAAATTCCTGTTTAAA